>NZ_JBEXVE010000001.1:774606-850153 GCF_040629205.1 Streptomyces sp. NPDC005962
CTGCGGCAGGCCGAGGGCGCCGGGGTCGGCCGAGGTCAGCGGGCGCATGGCGGCGGCGACGCTCATCAGCCGGTTGCGTACCAGCACCTGGCCGCGGCCGGCCGTGGGGAGCGGCGCGTGGACGACCTCGAAGTGGTCGGTGGTGAGCGGCCCTTGCGGCCGGGGCCGGGCGGCGAGGCGCACCTCGCGATGGGTGGCGGGCAGGGACACGGCGGGCTCCGGGGCGTGAGGTGGCAGGTGGGGACGCCGTGACGCTAACGAGTCCTTGCGGAATGTTCTTCATGTGGCGCGGCGGCCCCGAAGATCGCGCGTTTCGTGGCTGTCGGCGTCCCCTGTTTGCGTCCCCGGATGGCCTGGCGAAGTCGCGGAGGCGGCCTACGGGGCGCACGGTGGTTTGCGGTGGGCTCACCGGCCGAATCTGAAAGGAGCCGGCGGTGGCCGTACAGCGCATCCCGCTCAACATTTTCGGCATGGCCTTCGGCTTGGCCGGTCTCGGCGGCGCTTGGGTGACCGCTGGTCAGGCCGGGCACGTTCCGGTGATCGTCGGAAGAGCCCTGATCGGACTGGCCTCTGCCGTGTGGCTGGTATCGGTGGGGTGGTACCTGCTCTACGTGGGTGGCGGCAAGGGGAGGCTCCGCGCCGATCTGGAGGACCCCGTGGCCAGTCCGTTCGCCTCGCTGGCGCTGATCGCCCCGATGCTGATGGCGTCCCAGGGGCTGGCGCCGTACAGCCCGGCGGCGGGGAGAATCCTGGTGGACGTCTTTCTCGTGCTGACCGTGTTGTTCGGCGGGTGGCTCACCGGACAGTGGATCTGCGGGCACATGGAACTGGACCGGATGCACCCCGGCTACTTCCTGCCCACGGTGGCCGGCGGCCTGGTTTCCTGCGCCAGCGCCGCGAGGGTGGGACAGACCCGGCTGGCCGAGGTCATGTTCGGCTTCGGCGTGATCTGTTGGTTCATCCTCGGTTCGATGATCACGGGAAGGCTGTTCCACCGTCCTCGCCTGCCCGAGCCGCTGCTGCCGACGATGGCGATCGAGGTGGCCCCCGCCGCCATCGCGAGCGTCGCCTACTTCGCACTCGATCAGGGCCGGGTGGACTTCATCGCGGCCGCGCTGGCCGGATACGGACTGCTGACGGTCATTGTCCAGCTCCGGCTGATCCCTCTCTACAGGCGCCTGCGGTTCACGGTCGGCACGTGGGCCTTCACCTTCTCCTGGGCCGTGGTGGCCACCACCACGCTGCACTGGATCGATGCCGGTGGACCGGCGGGCCACCTGGTTTACACCTACCTCGTTCTCGCGGCCATCACCGTCCTCATCGGTGGCATCGCGGCCCGGACCGTCCTGGCCCTGGCCCGTGGCGAACTGCTTCCGTCCTCGTCGCCCGTCTCCGGGGCGAACAGCTCTTGAGCGTCCTGCGAAGAGGGTGGGCCCAGTGGCCGAACGGGCCTTGGCGGCCCGCCGGTCGAACCGGCGGTCGAACCGGCGAGCCGCCAAGGAGGCGGGATCAGGTGAAGTGGATACACCTGACGGTTTTCGCGGGGGTGATGTTCCTCCAGTGGCCGGCGTCAACGCTCCTGTACAGGCCGGTGCACCTGCCCTGCGAGGGCGCGCCCGAGTAGAGGAACACCTTGCCCGTGGTGGTGTTCTTGACCGATCGCATCGTGAAGGCCGCGATCGACACGTCCTTGAGCGGCGCGGGCCGGAGGAACGTCTTGCAGGTGCCCCTCAGATCCTCCTGCGAGCACAGCGTGACGCTGCCCGCCGCGGAAGACCGTGCCTGCGCCGCTTCGGCGACGGGGACGGTGACCAGCCCGGCGGCAAGCGTGGCCACCACAAGGGTCGTTACCTGCTTGAACATGTCGAGACTCCTGTGGGTGAGCGCGTGACCTGCCGACCGGCAGGGACTCATTCCTGAATTCCACCCAGAAGACTTGAAGAACCCCAATATTCGATACTTGCTAAGGAAATGTTCTATGTGTTCGGTATTGGGCGCCGTTTGTAGCGGCGAAGTGCGGCTGCTGTCCGAGAAGGGTCGGCTAGTTACCGGGTTCGCGTTCGCAGCGGTGGTTGAGGCGGCGGCAGCCGGTCAGCCGGGACGTTGGGGGAATCACCCGGGTGTATGCCACCGCCAGCCCTATTGACTAGCTATATTCATCACAGTCAAGATGTGAATAACTCGATCCAGTGGACGTCGAACGGCAGGGAGGCACGGCCCATGTCAGGACCGCGACCCGTACGGGCCCCGCGAGGTACGGAGCTGAGCGCCCGGGGATGGCAGCAGGAGGCCGCCCTGCGGATGCTGCAGAACAACCTCGACCCGGAGGTCGCCGAGCACCCCGACAAGCTCGTCGTCTACGGCGGCACCGGCAAGGCGGCCCGCGACTGGCGTTCGTTCGACGCCATGGTCCGTACGCTGCGCACGCTGAAGCAGGACGAGACGATGCTCGTCCAGTCGGGCCGTCCGGTCGGCGTCATGCAGACCCACGAATGGGCGCCCCGCGTCCTGATCGCCAACTCCAACCTGGTCGGCGACTGGGCGAACTGGGAGGAGTTCCGGCGCCTGGAGGCGCTGGGCCTGACCATGTACGGCCAGATGACCGCGGGCTCGTGGATCTACATCGGCACCCAGGGCATCCTCCAGGGCACCTACGAGACGTTCGCGGCCGTCGCCGAGAAGAAGTTCAACGGGACCCTCGCCGGGACGATCACCCTCACCGCCGGACTCGGCGGCATGGGCGGCGCCCAGCCGCTCGCGGTCACCATGAACGACGGCGTCGCGATCTGTATCGACTGCGACCCGCGCGCCATCGAGCGCCGTATCGAGCACCGCTATCTGGACGTCCGCGCCGACAGCCTCGACCACGCCCTCCAGCTCGCCGTCGAGGCGCGCGACGCCCGCCGCCCGCTGTCCATCGGCGTGCTGGGGAACGCCGCCGAGCTGCTCCCGCGGCTGCTCACGATGGACGCGCCGATCGACATCGTCACCGACCAGACCAGCGCCCACGACCCGCTGGCGTACCTGCCGATCGGGGTCGACTTCGACGAGATGGCGTCGTACGCCGCCGAGAAGCCCGCCGACTTCACCCTGCGGGCGCGCGAGGCGATGGCCCGGCACGTGGAGGCCATGGTCGGCTTCATGGACGCGGGCGCCGAGGTCTTCGACTACGGCAACTCGATCCGCGGCGAGGCCAAGCTCGCGGGCTACGAGCGCGCCTTCGCCTTCCCCGGCTTCGTGCCCGCCTACATCCGGCCGCTGTTCTGCGAGGGCAAGGGCCCGTTCCGCTGGGCGGCGCTGTCCGGGGACCCGAAGGACATCGCGGCCACGGACAAGGCGCTCCTGGACCTCTTCCCGGAGAACGAGTCCCTGGCCCGCTGGATCAAGATGGCGGGGGAGCGGGTCCACTTCCAGGGGCTGCCCGCCCGCATCTGCTGGCTCGGCTACGGCGAGCGCGACAAGGCGGGGGAGCGGTTCAACGAGATGGTGGCCGACGGCACGCTCGCCGCGCCGCTGGCCATCGGCCGCGACCACCTGGACTGCGGCTCGGTGGCCTCCCCGTACCGCGAGACCGAGGCCATGCTCGACGGCTCGGACGCGATCGCCGACTGGCCGCTGCTGAACGCCATGGTCAACGTCGCCTCGGGCGCCTCCTGGGTCTCGATCCACCACGGTGGCGGCGTCGGGATGGGCCGCTCGATCCACGCGGGCCAGGTGACGGTGGCCGACGGCACGCCCCTGGCGGGCGAGAAGATCCGCCGCGTCCTGACGAACGACCCGGGCATGGGCGTGATCCGCCACGTAGACGCAGGCTACGACCGAGCGGACGAGGTAGCGGAGGAACGGAATGTCCGCATCCCCATGAGGGAGACGGGAGAGTGACTGTTGTGGGCAATCGTCCCGCTGGGCGGGACGGGTGGGCACAACCCACCCACGCACCCGCAGCCGCCGTCGAAACCCCGTCGTTCCACGAGATGTGGCGCGACCTCGCCCCCATCGGCCGCCACGCGGAAAGCGGCGGCTACCGCCGCTACGCCTGGACCGGTGCCGACGCCGACTGCCGCGCCTGGTTCCAGGCCCAGGCGGAGACCCGCGGCCTGACCTACGAGCTCGACCGCAACGGCAACCAGTGGGCCTGGCTCGGCGACCCGGAAGCCGGAGACGCCATCGTCACCGGCTCCCACCTGGACTCCGTCCCCGACGGCGGCGCCTTCGACGGCCCCCTCGGCGTCGTCTCGTCCTTCGCCGCCCTCGACGAGCTACGGTCCGGCGGCGCACAGCTCACCAAGCCGCTGGCCATCGTCAACTTCGGCGACGAGGAGGGCGCCCGCTTCGGCCTGGCCTGCGCGGGCTCCCGGCTCACCGCCGGGCAGCTCGACAAGGACCGGGCGCACGCCCTCCGCGACGGGGACGGGATCACGCTGCCCCAGGCCATGGAGCGCGCCGGGTACGACCCGGAGGCCATCGGGCCGGACCCGGAGCGGCTGGCCCGCATCGGCGCCTTCGTGGAGCTGCACATCGAGCAGGGCCGGGCCCTGGCGGACCCGGTCGACGGGACGGACACCCCCGTCGGCGTCGCCTCCGCGATCTGGCCGCACGGCCGCTGGCGGTTCGACTTCCACGGCGAGGCCAACCACGCCGGGACGACCCGGCTCGACGACCGCCGCGATCCCATGCTCACGTACGCGAACACGGTCCTCGCGGCCCGCAAGAAGGCCCGGATCGCCGGAGCACTGGCGACCTTCGGCAAGGTCGGCGTCGAGCCGAACGGGGTGAACGCGATCGCCAGCCTGGTGCGTGGCTGGCTGGACTCGCGGGCGCCCGACGAGGAGACCCTGGCCGCCGTCGTCGGCGAGATCGAGCGCGCGGCGGTCGAGCGCGGACAGCGCGACGGCGTGGACGTCCGGGTCACCCGGGAGTCCTTCACCCCGATCGTCGAATTCGCCCACGACCTGCGTGACCAGCTGTCCGGCCTGCTCGGCGGCGTTCCGGTCCTCCCCACCGGGGCCGGACACGACGCGGGCATTTTGTCCGCGTCGGTTCCGACCGCCATGCTGTTTGTAAGGAACCCCACCGGCGTCTCGCACTCACCCGCGGAGACGGCGGGCGAGGACGACTGCCTCGCCGGTGTGGCCGCGCTCGCGCAGGTACTGGAGGGGTTGGCGTGTCACTGACGGCGCAGACCTACTGGGCGGAGTACGCCTGGCTGGACGGCCAGGTGGTGCCGGACGTGGTCATCGTGGTGGCCACGAACGGGCGGATCAAGGCCGTGCGGCCCGGGAGTCCGGCACAGCATCCGGCCGGTTCCGTGACCCTGCGCGGGCTGACCGTCCCCGGCCTGGCCAACGCCCACAGCCACGCCTTCCACCGGGCCCTGCGCGGCACCGTGCAGGCGGGCGCCTCGGCCCACCCGTCGGACGGCGCCGCCCCGGACTCGTTCTGGACCTGGCGCACGCTGATGTACCAGGTGGCGGACCGGCTCACCCCGGACAGCTACTTCGATCTGGCCCGTGCCGTGTACGCCGAGATGGCCATGGCGGGCATCACCTGCGTCGGCGAGTTCCACTATCTCCACCACGCGCCCGGCGGCAGCCGCTACGCCAACCCCAACGCCATGGGGGAGGCCCTGATCGCCGCCGCGGCCGACGCCGGTATCCGCATCACCCTCCTCGACACCTGCTATCTCTCCTCCGGTTTCGGCGCGGAGCCCGATCAGCATCAGCTCCGCTTCTCGGACGGCACCGCCGAGGCCTGGGCGGAGCGGGTCTCCGCGCTCAAGGGCGACGGCAACACCCGCGTCGGCGCCGCGATCCACTCGGTGCGGGCCGTCCCCGCCGATCAGCTCGCGACCGTCTCCGGCTGGGCCGAGGGGCAGGCGGCGCCCCTCCACGTGCATCTCTCCGAGCAGACCGCCGAGAACGACGCCTGTGTCGAGGCGCACGGCTTCACCCCCGCCCGGCTGCTCGCCGACCACGGGGTGCTGGGCCCGCGCACGACCGCCGTGCACGCGACCCACCTCACCCCCGGCGACATCCGGCTGCTGGGCCACTCGGCGACCGGCGTGTGCATGTGCCCGACCACCGAACGGGACCTCGCCGACGGCATCGGCCCCGCCGCCCAGCTGCACCGGGCGGGCTCACCGCTCTCCCTGGGCAGCGACAGCCACGCCGTGATCGACATCCTCGAAGAGGCCCGCGCCCTGGAGCTGGACGAGCGGCTGCACACCCGCGCCCGCGGCCACTGGACCGCCGCCCAGCTGCTGCGCGCCGCCACCGCCGACGGTCACGCCGCGCTCGGCTGGGGCGCGGACACCGGCCGGATCGAGGTGGGGGCGCTCGCCGACCTCACCACGATCGCGCTGGACTCGGTTCGTACGGCGGGGCCGCCAGCCCGGCTGGGCGCCGAGACGGCGATATTCGCGGCGACCAACGCGGACGTCCGGCACACCGTGGTCGGCGGCCGCCATGTCGTACGGGACGGGGCCCACCAGCTCGTCCCGCGCGTCCCCGAAGCACTGGCCGCGGCCATCGCGGCCCTGCACGGCTGACGACCAGGCCGACCAGGCCGAGCACACCGGCCAGATTGACCACGCCGACCAGGCCGAGCCGGTCGATGAAGGAGAACGCCCCCACCATGACTACCGCCACGGACACGGCCGCGACCCCCACCACGACCGCTCTCATCCACATCTCCAGCCTCGTCACCAACGACCCCTCCCTCGGCGAAGGCCCCCTCGGTCTGATCCAGGACGCGGCGGTCGTCTTCGACGGTGACCGCATCGCCTGGGTCGGTGAAACAAGCAAAGCACCCGCCACCGACAACCGGGTCGACGCGGCGGGCCGGGCCGCCATTCCGGGCTTCGTCGACTCCCACTCCCACCTGGTCTTCGCGGGCGACCGCACCGAGGAGTTCAACGCCCGGATGTCCGGCCGGGCCTACAGCGCGGGCGGCATCCGCACCACCGTGGCCGCCACCCGCGCCGCCTCGAACAACGTGCTCAACGCCAACGTCGCCCGCCATGTGGTGGAGGCCCTGCACCAGGGCACCACCACCCTGGAGATCAAGTCCGGCTACGGCCTCACCTCGGAGGACGAGGCCCGCGCCCTGTCCATCGCCGCCGCCCACACCGACGAGGTGACGTTCCTCGGCGCGCACATCGTCGCCCCCGAGTTCGCGGACGACCCCGCCGCGTACGTCGACCTCGTCACCGGGCCGATGCTCGACATGTGCGCCCCGCACGCCCGCTGGGTCGACGTCTTCTGCGAGCAGGGTGCCTTCGACGGCGACCAGGCGCGCGCCGTCCTCACCGCGGGGAAGGAGCGCGGGCTCATCCCGCGCGTCCACGCCAACCAGCTCTCCTACGGTCCGGGCGTGCGCCTCGCCGTCGAGCTGGGCGCGGCCTCCGCCGACCACTGCACCCATCTCACCGATGCCGACGTGGACGCCCTGGCACAGGGCGACACGGTCGCCACCCTGCTGCCCGGCGCGGAGTTCTCGACCCGCTCGACGTATCCGGACGCGCGGAGGCTGCTGGACGCGGGCGCCACGGTCGCGCTGTCGCCGGACTGCAACCCCGGCTCGTCCTTCACCAGCTCGATGCCGTTCTGTATCGCCCTGGCCGTACGGGAGATGGGGATGACCCCGGACGAGGCGCTCTGGGCGGCCACCGCGGGCGGGGCGCGGGCGCTGCGCCGCGACGACGTGGGGCGGATCGCTCCCGGCGCCAGGGCCGACCTCGCGCTGCTGGACGCGCCCTCCCACGTCCACCTCGCCTACCGCCCCGGCGTACCGCTGGTCTCGGCGGTCTGGCGCGCGGGCACCCTCGTCTGAGGGCGGGCACCCTCGTCTGAGGCCAGGTCAGAACAGCAAGCGGGCGCGAATAAGGACCCGTCCCGGCGAGCGGGGGCGGGCCCTTATCCGTCTGCGGAAGCGTTACTCCTCGATCATCAGGCCCTTGCGGAGCCGACGGAGGGTGCGCGACAGCAGCCGGGAGACGTGCATCTGGGAGATGCCCAGTTCCTCGCCGATCTCCGACTGCGTCAGGTTGGCGACGAAGCGGAGGGAGAGGATCTGCTTGTCCCGGGCGGGCAGATCGGCGATCAGCGGCTTCAGGGACTCGACGTACTCGATGCCTTCGAGCCCGTGGTCCTCGTAACCGATGCGGTCCGCGAGCGCGCCCTCGGAGTCGTCCTCCTCCGGCTGGGCGTCCAGCGAGCTGGCGGTGTACGCGTTGCTCGCGGCCATGCCCTCGACGACCTCGGCGGTGGTGATGTCCAGGCGCGCGGCGAGTTCGCCCACGGTCGGCGCGCGGTCGAGCCGCTGGGCCAGTTCGTCACCGGCCTTGGCCAGGTCCAGCCGCAGCTCCTGCAGCCGCCTGGGGACGCGCACGGACCAACTCGTGTCCCGGAAGAAGCGCTTGATCTCGCCGACGATGGTCGGCATCGCGAAGGTGGGGAACTCGACGCCCCGGCCCGGCTCGAACCGGTCGATGGCCTTGATGAGGCCGATGGTGCCGACCTGGACGATGTCCTCCATCGGCTCGCTGCGGGAGCGGAAGCGGGAGGCGGCGAACTTGACCAGTGCCAGGTTCAGCTCGACCAGGGTGTTCCGTACGTAGGCGTACTCGTGAGTGCCTTCTTCGAGTGCCTCGATGCGCTCGAAGAGCGTCTTCGAAAGGGCCCTCGCATCGACCGGACTTACCGTCTCAAACGACGGGATTTCCGGCAGATCAGACAATTCGGCCAGCTCGTCGAAGGAATAACCGGCGATCGCCTGGGCATCCGCATCAGGGACGAGCTGTTCGGGTACGCGAGTCGACGAGACGGTGGCCCTGGTACTCCAAGACGGGTCGGTACGCGAGTCGTCGAGCTGGGGTGACATAGTCTCCTCCGTCGTTCTCGGCATATGGCTGCCGGATGCCGTGACGTTGCTGCTCCGGTGAGCGGCGCCTCCAAAGCCGGGCCGTGTTCGGATGTGTCCCTACTACGCCTACCCGTATTCACTGGTGCGTGGCAAGTCCACGTTGTCCATATTTGCCGAATTTGCCGAATTTGCCGAACTATGCGAAATGTTCGGCTACCGGAGTACCGGGTAAGGGCGTAAGGTTCGTTGCGCGCAATCGAAAGCAACGAGACGCCAGAAGAGGTGCGCACATGGACCGCGGGATGGTCGGCAGCGCCAGCAAGGGCCGACTCCAGGTCGAGGTTCGGCACCACGGGGCGAGCGCGGTCGTGACACCGACGGGTGAGTTGGATCACCACACCGCCGAGGTGCTGCGAGAGCCGCTGGAGCGGTGCGTGGAAGGGGGTCGCGTGCGGCTGGTGGTGGATTGCTCCCATCTGGAGTTCTGCGATTCCACCGGGCTCAATGTGCTGCTCGGCGCCCGCCTGAAGGCCGAGGCCCAGGGCGGGGCGGTCCACCTGGCCGGGATGCAGCCGGTCGTTGCCCGCGTATTCGAGATCACCGGCGCGGAGGCCGTCTTCACGGTCCATGAATCCCTTGACGCAGCGCTGGTCGAGTGATCTCCGCCACTCCTGTTTCCGGTATGTCGGCGGTGTTTCCTCGCGGCGTTGTCCGCGTCACACGAGCCGTACCGGAGAAGTGGGTGTTCTCACGCTTTGGCCGGGCAGGAGACAGGCTGAAACTGTTGAAGAGATCAGGTAACCCTTGTCCCTGAATCGGTGAATCGGTGAGGTGAAGCGCTGATGAGCACCACCCGGCCGTACCCGCCGGGCGACCGCGGCCCGGACCCGGACGGCCCTGCCGCTTCGGCTGCCCCACCGGCCACTCCCTCCCCTGGGCAGCATCGTCAGCTCCGCAGGCTCCATCTGATCGGAGCCAGCGGCGCCGTGCCGCGCGCCCGGGACTTCACGCGCGAGGCGCTGCGTGACTGGGGTTGGCTTCCGGCCGCGACCGCCGACCAGCGGGCCGCCGCGGAGGATGTGCTGCTCGTCGTCTCGGAGCTGGTCACCAACGCCTGCCTGCACGCCGACGGTCCCGAGGAGCTGCGGGTCAGCTGCAACGCGAAGGTGCTCCGTCTCGAAGTGGTGGACCTCGGCACCGGTACGCCCGCCCCGCGCACCCCGCACCGCGCCGGCCGGCCGGGCGGTCACGGGATGTTCATCGTCCAGCGGCTGTGCCTCGACTGGGGGGTCGTGCGGAACGCGGAGGGCTCCGGCAAGACCGTCTGGGCCGAGCTGGCCGCGCCCGCCTGAAGAGCACGGCCCCGGCCCCTTTCCGCTCGGATGCCGCTCGGATGTTCCCCGCGCGGGCGCTGAGCGGCGATTAGTTCCACGCCGATTCGGCGTGCTCTGTGTCTTCCCTCGGCAAGGTCCCCGGCGTACTGTCGGCGCCCGATCTGATGTGCCGTCAGTTACATTCGGCTGCGGCGCTTGACGAGAGGGGATCTCAGGTGTCCCAACCACAGCGCCGCGCGGCCGGCCGCGGCGGTGCCCTCACGTTGGCCGCGGCCGTGGCCGGTTCGGCGGTACTGCTCACCGCTCCGGCCGCCCACGCGGCCACGGTGGACGTCAACTATCAGTGCAAGACGCCGATCGGCGACAAAAGTGCCGTATCGCCCATCGATATCAAGGGCGTTCCGAGCGGCGGCGGCTACAAGCTCACCATGTCCTTCCAGAAGGGCGTCTCCTCCAGCCCGGTGGAACTGGGCAAGGGGGCCATGCATCCCAGCGCGCTCATCAAACTGGACGGCGCGGAGATCGGCACGGTGCCGGTCTCGGGCCCCGCCAACGACCAGGCCGTCCCCGCCAATACGCCCATCAAGATCAGCACGCTGACGGGCACGTACACCCCCAAGAAGAGCGGAAAGGTCACCTTCACCGCCTCGACCCTCACCATCAAGGCGCTGGGTACGACCACGACCTGCACCCCGGGCAACAGCCCCAAGCCCTCGCTGACCCTGGACGTCACGGCGGCGGGCGGTACCGGCGGCTCCGATTCCACCGGGGGGACGAGCAGCAGTGGCGGCACCAGCACCACCGGCGGCACGGGCAGCACCGGCGGTACGAGCAGTACGGGCGGCACCGGCAGTACGGGCGGCACCGGCAGCACGGGCGGCGGCCAGCTGCCGCAGACCGGGCCCGCCGACTCCGCCATCGCGCTCGGCACCCTCGGCGGCACGGTGCTCCTCACCGGAGCCGCCGGGGCGCTCTGGCTGACCCGCCGCCGGCGGGCCACCCCCTAGAGCCGCGGGCATGCCGCCCCGTACCGGCGCCGCGTTACGCGCGGGCGCCGCCGCACTGGGTCTCGCCGTGGCGCTGCTGGGCACGCCCCCGACGGCCGCCGCTGCCGCCGGGCCAGGCTGGTCGGCGGCGCCCGCGCCTGGCGCGGGGAACGCATCGGACGCCGCCGACCGGCCGTACTTCTACCTGGAGGGGCGGCCCGGAACCGTACTCCAGGACAAGCTGTCGGTCACCAACAAGGACAAGCGCCCCCACACCCTCCGCCTCCGCGGCGAGGGGACCGAGAGGACCGAGGGGGCCAAGGGAGCTGAGGGGCCCGAGGGGGCATGGATCGCGTTCGCCGCACCCACGGTCCGCGTTCCGGCCCGCACCCGCGCCGATGTCCCCTTCACCGTCACCGTCCCGCCCGACGCGGCGCCCGGTGACCGCTCCGGCGCGCTCGTCGTCACCGGCGGCGGCCACCGGACCGGCGTACGGATGCATCTGCGGATCAGCGGAGCCACGCTGTCCGCGCTCTCCGTCGAGGACGTACGGGTCGTACGGACCGGGGACGGCGGCGGGGCGGCCATCCGCTACGCGGTCGTCAACCGCGGCAACACCGAGCTGACGCCACGGCTGGCCGTACGCGCCGACGGCCTCTTCGGCGCGGTGCTGCGCCGGGACGCCCGGACCCTCCCCGTCCAGGTGCCGCCGGGGGAGCGGGTGCGGCTCACCGAGCGCTGGCCGGACGCCCCCGCCCTCGACGCGGTCGACGTGAAGCTCACCGTCACCGCGGGCGGCGGGGCGCACGCGGCGGCCTCCGCCACGTACACCGCCGCCCCCGGGTGGCTGCTCGCCGCCGCGGCGGCGACGGCGCTGGGCACGGCGGGCGGCGGCACCTGGCTGGTCCGCAGACGCAACCGGAGCCGGAGTCAGAGCCGGAGAGGGAGCCGCGGACGAAACCGGATCGGCGGCACCGAGTCAGGAGCGACCACGTGAACGCCGGTACGCACCACCGTCGGTACGCCGGGCTGCTGGCCGCCCTGCTCACCGCGCTCGCCCTCGTCGTACCGTCCCCCGGACCCGCCGCCGCGGCCGACGACACCCCGACCGCGAAGGTGTCCCGGGCGCAGGCGGGCACGGGCGGCACGATCACCGTGAGCGGCACCGGCTGGCGGCCGCGCGCCCTGCTGACCCTGCTCATCTGCGGTCAGAACATGATCGGCGGCACCAACTCCTGCGCCAACGCCGAGGGCAGGGCGGTCACCACCGGAGCGGACGGCACGTTCCGCCGGGAGCTGCCGGTCGCCGAGCCGCCCAAGCCCTGCCCCTGCGTCGTCCATGTCGCGACCGTCACCGGCGGAGCCGCCGCCGCGGACGTGGCGTTCAAGGTCGCCGGGCATCCTGTCGCGCCCCTGCCCGAGCAGCGCACCGGCGGTGAACGGCTCAGTGTGCTCTCCGCGCGGCTCGACGGTTCGAGCGGGCTGCTGACCTGGTTCGGCGCGCCGCCGCAGCGACGGCTCGTCGTCACCGTCGGCAATCTCGGCTCGACTCCGGCCCGCGATCCGGTCTTCCAGGTGGGCACCTCGCATGGCGTCTTCGCCCCCGGCTGGGAGGAGCAGCAGTGGCGGGGCACCGTCCAGCCGGGGAAGAAGGCGCAGGTCAAGCTACCGGTCGAGTTGTCGGCGGGCGCACACGGCGACTATCAGGTGTCGCTGAAGTACGGGCGCAAGGTGCTCGTCGAACAGCCGTGGAACGTGGGGCGGCCCTGGGGCGTCACGTTCTTCTGGATTCTGCTGTGCGTCGTCGTCCCGGCGGCGGTCTTCCGTATCGGCATGGCCGTCGTGGACAAGGTCCGGCCGCGCACACCCCCGGCCACCCCGGCCGACCCGGCTACCCCGGCCGCTCCGGCCACCGCTCCCGCCGCCGCGGCGCGGGGCGGCACCGTCCTGCCCTGGTTCACCCCGGACACGCTGCCGGGGGACCCCACGCACCACCTTTCCGCACCGTCCGAGGAGAACCGACCGAACTCGAAGGGAACGACGTGAGGACGCAACGAAGAGTGAGTGCGGCCGCTGTCGCACTGCTGCTCGGCGGTGCGGGCGTGCTGCTCGGCGCGAACACCGCGTACGGCGCCGAGGTCTCGTACGAGACCGAATGCCTGCCACCGCCCATCTCCGGACTGCCCCCGGTGGAGGGCACCACGACCGTGGACGTGCAGGCCCCGGCGACCGCCAAGGTCGGCGACGAGGTGGAGGTGGTGTGGAAGACGGTCCAGGCCGCCTCCAAGAACCCGCCGATCCTCGATCTGGAGGAGAACACCGTGCTGCCCACCGGCACGCTCACGGTGGGCGGCACGCAGACCGGTGAACTGGCCATGGAGGGGCCGCGGGAGAATCCGGCGATCCCCAAGGACAGCCCGATGATCCTGTCGGACATGAAGGCCAAGCTGAAGCTGACGAAGGCCGGTGAGGTCACGCTGACGCCGGGTGCGTACAACATCAACGTCAGCAAGCCGCTGTCCACCGACACCAAGTGCTCGGCGAAGGAGACCGTGAAGGCGGCCGCCACCATCAAGGTGACGGAGGGCAGCACGTCGGGCGGCACCACCAGCGGAACGACGTCCGGCACCACATCCGGAACCACCTCAGGTACCACGAGCGGAACCACGAGCGGAACCACCAGCGGAACCACCAGCGGCACCACCGCCGGTGGTGGCGGCGGCGATGGCGACTCGTTCACCGGCAAGGAGGTGCAGGTCGAGTACGCCTGCAAGACGCCCATCGGCGACAAGAGCGCGACCTCCCCGGTCCAGATCAACGCCACCAAGAGCGGCGGCAGCTTCGGCCTGACCGTGAAGTTCGGCAAGTCCGTGATGGACAGCCCGGCCGACATCCCCGCGGACTCGGTCAAGCCGTCCATGGCCGTCAAGGTCGGCGGCGCGGACAAGGGCAGCGTCACGGTGCAGGGCCCGACCAACAAGGGGCCCATCAAGTCCGGCGACCCGATCGCGATCCCGGATCTGACCGGCACCTACAAGCCGGGCGCGACCGGCAAGGCGACGCTCACCCCGGGCGTGCTGACGGTCAAGGCGCTCGGTACGACCACCACCTGTACCCCCGCCAAGGACCCCGGCGCCTCGCTGGAGCTGGACACGACGCAGCAGCCCGGCGGCACCTCGGGCTCCACCACGACCTCCGGCGGAACCAACACCTCCGGCTCCACCGGCACCTCGGGCAGCGGCACCAGTGGCACCAGCGGCGGACTCGCCGAGACCGGCTCGAACGACCACGGCGGCCTCACGGCCCTCGGGCTGATCGCCGGTACGACGATCCTGCTCGGCGGCGCGATCTTCACCCTCACCCCGTGGCGCAAGCTGCGCGGCACCCGCTGAACGAGCCCGCTTCGCCCCGCCCCACACACCGTGCGGCGGGGCGAACGCTTTCCCGAACGCGGAGACCGAAATACGCCGCGTTAGCGGGACGTTAGCCCTTCCCCTTTAGCCTGTGGCCTGCCCGAGTGAACCGTGGAGCTTGCCAAGCGCCCCGTCGCTCGCGCTCTCTCTCCCCCCCCCGCAGCTATTCAGGAACTTCATATGGACGCCGTTCGCACCGATCCCGAATCCCCCTCCACTTCTCGCGCTCCGGCTCCGGTGCGGCACCGGCACCGCAAGCCCAAGGCGATGAGCGCGGCCGCCCGCCGCGCCCTCGTCCTGGCCGCGACCGCGCCGGTGGCCGGGGCCGTGCTGGCCGGGCCGTCGTCGGCCTTCGCCGCCGACAAGAGCACCGCCGCGGCCGCCACCGTCCCGGACGCCGCGGTGCCGGTCGACGATGCCGACAGCACGATGGCCGCGAAGCTCGCCGAGCGCGTCAACAACCCGAGCCTGGCAGGCGACGGCACCCTCAGCGGCGTGGTGCTGGACTCCGCCTCGGACAAGGTCATTTGGGGCCACAACGCCTCGACCGCGCTCATGCCCGCCTCCAACGCCAAGCTCGCCACCGCCACCGCCGCCCTGAACGAGCTGGGCCCCGAGGCCCGGTTCACCACCAAGGTCGTCTACAGCAACGGCACCCTCACCCTGATCGGTGACGGCGACCGCACCCTGTCCGGCGACGACCTCGGCGAGATGGCGCAGACGGCCGTCGACGGGCTCAAGGCGGCGGGCGTGACGAACGTGAAGGTCGCCATCGACGACAGCCTCTTCCCGGAGCCCACCATGGCCGAGGGCTGGCGGCCGGACTACTACGACGACCAGATCTCCCCCGTCCGCGCCCTGTCGGTCGACGGCAAGCTCTCCGCCGACACCGCCCTGGACGCCGGGAAGGTCTTCGCGGCGAAGCTCGCCGACCGAGGCGTCACCGTCGACGGCGACGTCACGCGCGGGAAGGCGGGCACCGGCGATGTGCCGGTGGCGCAGAAGCTGTCGCCGACGGTGGCCGAGCTGATCCGCACGATGCTCAAGCACAGCGACAACGACATGGCCGAGACGCTGCTGCGGAAGACGGCCCTCAAGGCGGGACAGCCCGCCACGTTCGAGGGCGGTACGGCGGCCGTACGGCAGGTGCTGGGCGAGCGGTACGGCATCCCGCTCGACAACGTCGTCCTGCACGACGGCAGCGGGCTCTCCCGCGCCACCCGGATTCCGGCCGCCACCATCGCGGCGATCCTGGACAACGCCACCGAGCCCCGCAACCAGTATGTGCTCGGGCCGATCCTGGACGGCCTGCCGGTCGCCGGTGAGGCGGGCAGCACCCTCGGACCGGAATACGCCCGCTTCGACGACCCGAACTCCAAGTGCGCCGTCAACAAGGTGCGGGCGAAGACCGGAACCCTGACCGGCGCGGTCGCGCTGAGCGGGCTGACCCAGGGCAAGGACGGGCGCTGGAAGGTCTTCTCCTTCGTGGAGAACAACTCCACCGCCAAGACGTCCGAGATCACGGACGCCATGGACGGCCTGGCCGCCACGGTCAACGGCTGCTGGGCGTAAGCGACGTCAAAGGGCCCGGGGCCGAACCGACATCGTCGGTCCGGCCCCGGGCCCTTGCGCGCCAGATGGCAGGCAGCAGAGAGCAGACAGCAGACGTCAGTGCACGTCGGCCATGAGCGCCACGACCTTCTTGCGGTACGTGAAGACCGCGAGCCCCGCGAGCGCCGCCGCCGTCGCCTCCAGCGCGATGACGCCCGGACCGCTCAGGTCGACCCCGGCGATGGACAGCAGCCCCGTGACGCAGTCACCGGCGGTCACGGCGAGGAACCACACGCCCATCAGCTGGCTGGCGTACTTCGCGGGCGCCATCTTGGTGGTCACCGACAGGCCGACCGGCGAGAGGCACAGCTCGCCCACGGTCTGGATCAGGTAGATCGACACCAGCCACATGGGGCTGACCTTCGTACCGTCCGAGGCCATCTGCATCGGCAGGACGAAGACGAAGAACGAGGCGCCGATCATGACCAGGCCGAAGGAGAACTTCAGCGTGGTGTTCGGCTCCCGGTCGCGCCGGGCGAGCCACAGCCACAGCCAGGCGAAGACCGGGGCCAGCGCCATGATCAGCATCGGGTTGACCGACTGGAACCACGAGGACGGGAACTCCAGCCCGAAGATCGTGTCCGCGGTCTTGGTCTCGGCGAAGGCGGACATCGTCGAGCCGCCCTGGTCGAAGATCATCCAGAACACGGCGGCGGCCGCGAAGAACCAGATGTAGCCGCTGACCTTGGTCTGCTCGACGGCGTCCAGCTCCCGGTCCCGCTTGATCCGGACCAGTACCGCGATCGGGATGATCAGGCCGAGCAGGGTGATCGGGACCAGCGCCCAGTTGATCGTCCAGCTGCCGCTGAACACCACGCCGGAGTAGAAGACAGCGGCGACGGCCAGCCAGATCAGGCCCTTGCGCAGCCAGGACTTGCGCTCCTCGGCCGCCAGCGGCATCGGCACGGTGCTGCTGGCGGGGCTCAGATGCCGGGTGCCGATCAGGAACTGGACCAGGCCCAGCGCCATGCCGAGCGCCGCGAGCGCGAAGCCCAGGTGCCAGTTGTACGACTGGCCGACGGTGCCGATCACCAGCGGGGCGGCGAAGGCGCCCAGGTTGATGCCGATGTAGAAGATGGTGAACCCGCCGTCGCGGCGCGGGTCCTGCGGCCCGTCGTAGAGCTGGCCGACCATCGTCGAGATGTTGGCCTTGATCAGACCGGAGCCGAGCGCGACCAGGGCGAGGCCGACGAAGAAGGTCGGCTCACCGGGGACGGCGAGCGCCAGATGACCGGCCATCACGATCCCGGACGCCACCACGACGGTCTTGCGCGGCCCCCAGACCCGGTCGCCGAACCAGCCGCCCGGCATGGCCAGCAGATAGACCATGGCCAGGTAGACCGAGTAGATGGCGACCGCGTTGCCCTCGGTCATGCCGAGGCCGCCGCCCTGGCCGCCGTCCTTGGCGTCCGGGCCGCCGGAGATCAGATAGAGGACGAGGAGCGCTCTCATGCCGTAGAAGCTGAAGCGCTCCCACATTTCGATCATGAAGAGCGTGGCCAGTCCGCGAGGGTGGCCGAAGAAGGTCTTGCCACCGCTGGCAGGGGACTCCTGCGCGGTCGCGCCCTTCGACATGCTGGACGCCATGTGGGGGTTCCTTACAGAACTCAGGGGTGCACTGCCGCGCGTATCAACACGCGTAGAAGCGCCCGTGGGGGGCTGACTCCAAAATGTCCGGACCCGGGCATGACAGAGACCTTCGGCGCGTCGAACCCACCAAAGGTCCCGGAGGAGTGCTACAGACGTTGTTTCACCATACGACACGCACTTGACGCTCTTGGGTGAGACATAGCTCACGAGACGGGCGTGCAACCGGTCGTGCTCCCTGCGTCACCACCTGCGCGCCCCGTGCGTGAACTCAAGCGGACTACCATCACCCCATGACCCGAGTTTTGCTCGCCGAGGATGACGCATCGATCTCGGAACCCCTGGCCCGCGCCCTGCGCCGCGAGGGGTACGAGGTGGAGGTGCGGGAGGACGGACCCACCGCGCTCGACGCCGGTCTTAAAGGAGGCGTCGATCTGCTCGTCCTCGACCTCGGGCTGCCCGGGATGGACGGACTGGAGGTCTGTCGCCGCCTGCGTACCGAAGGCCACGGCTTCCCGGTGCTGGTGCTCACCGCCCGCGCCGACGAAGTGGACACCGTGGTCGGCCTGGACGCCGGTGCCGACGACTACGTCACCAAGCCGTTCCGCCTCGCCGAACTGCTCGCCCGCGTCCGGGCCCTGCTGCGCCGCGGCGCCGTCGAGACCCAGGCGCAGGCGCCCGCCACCCACGGGGTGCGCATCGACGTCGAGTCGCACCGCGCGTGGATGGGCGAGGAGGAGCTGCAGCTGACCGCGAAGGAATTCGACCTGCTGCGGGTCCTCGTGCGGGACGCGGGCCGGGTCGTCACCCGCGATCAGCTCATGCGCGAGGTGTGGGACACCACCTGGTGGTCCTCCACCAAGACGCTCGACATGCACATCTCCTGGCTGCGCAAGAAGCTCGGGGACGACGCCGCCAACCCCCGCTATATCGCCACCGTCCGGGGTGTCGGCTTCAGGTTCGAGAAAAGCTGACGGTGGCTGACACGGTAGGACCATGCGCCGTCGCCTGATCAACTCCACGCTCGCCGTGGTGCTCGTCGTCATCGCCGTCTTCGGTGTCTCGCTGGTCATCGTCGAGACCCGGACCATCGAGGACAGCGCCCAGGAGAGCGTCAGCTCGGACGCGGTGCGGCTGGTCAGCATCGTGGACAGCAGGCTGCTCGGTGGTGAGGGCGTCACCCACAAGGTGCTGCGCGAGCAGATCGAACCCGGGCGCTACGCCCTGATCACGATCCCGCACCACCCGGACGTCGAGATCGGCCGGCGCCCCCCGGGCAGCGTCATCTCCTCCGAGGAGCAGGGCGAGCAGGGCGAGACGGTGCGGGTCGAGGCGTCCCGTACGACGGTGAGCCGGGAGATCGGCCGCACCATGCTGATCATCCTGGCGGTGGCGCTGCTCGCCGTCCTCGCCGCGGTCTTCCTCGCCGTACGGCAGGCGCACCGGCTCTCCGCGCCGCTCACCGACCTCGCCGAGACCGCCGAGCGGCTGGGCTCCGGCGATCCGCGGCCGCGCCACCGCCGCTACGGGGTGCCCGAACTGGACCGGGTCGCCGACGTCCTGGACGCCAGCGCCGAGCGCATCGCCCGCATGCTCACCGCCGAGCGGCGGCTGGCGGCCGACGCCTCGCACCAGCTGCGGACGCCGCTGACCGCGCTGTCCATGCGGCTGGAGGAGATCACGCTCACCGACGACCCGGAGACCGTCAAGGAGGAGGCGACGATCGCGCTGGGCCAGGTCGAGCGGCTCACCGACGTCGTCCAGCGGCTGCTGACGAACTCGCGCGACCCGCGCAGCGGCTCCGCGGTCGCCTTCGACCTGGACGAGGTCGTCAAGCAGCAGATCGAGGAGTGGCGCCCGGCCTCCCGCAGCGAGGGTCGCGCGATCGTGCGCTCCGGCAAGAAGGGGCTGCAAGCCGTCGGCACCCCGGGCGCGGTCGCCCAGGTGCTCGCGACGCTCATCGAGAACTCGCTGATGCACGGCGACGGTACGGTCGCACTGCGCACCCGGGTCACCGGCAACCAGGCGGTCGTGGAGGTCACCGACGAGGGCCCGGGCGTACCGCCGGACCTCGGCGCGCGGGTCTTCGAACGGACGGTCAGCGGACGGAACTCCACCGGGCTCGGCCTCGCGGTCGCCCGCGATCTGGCGGAGGCGGACGGGGGACGGCTGGAGCTGCTGCAGCCGTATCCGCCGGTGTTCGCGCTCTTCCTCAGCCGCGTGGCGGAGGACATCCGCCCGTCCTGAACGGCTACTTCCTGAACGGCTGCTTCCTGAACGGCTGCTTCCTGAACGGCTACTTGCGGACCGGCTGCTTGCCGTTCCGGCGGGTGGCCGGGGCCGGGGGCGCCTCCGCGAGGATCGCCTCCGCGCTCTCCACCGCATCCCGCGCGGGCATCGCCCGGAACACCCAGGTCCGGTAGGACCAGAAGCGGAAGAGGGTGCCGATGCCGATGCCGAGGAACTTGAAGACGTTGCTCGCGAGCGAGCTGTCCCAGCCGAAGCCGTACGTCGCCGTGTAGAGCACGCCGTTCTCGATGATCAGGCCGATCGCGCTGAACAGCAGGAACAGGCTGAGCTCCTTGGTGCGCCCCTGCTTGTCCCGGTCGCGGTAGGTGAAGTACCGGTAGCCCACGTAGTTGAAGCAGGTCGCGGCCACCGTCGCCACGATGCTGGCCCGCACCACGGGCAGCTCCGTGACGTTGCGGACCAGATTGAAGACGGCGAGGTTGACGAAGACGCCGGCACCGCCGACCACCCCGAACTTCGCGATCTCCCGGGCGAGCCGCCCCACCTGGGTGCTCAGCCCGCCGAGCATGCGTCGCTCACTCATGGTGATCGCTCAGCCCCGTTTCGTCATCGTCGACAACATCTCTCCATGCTAACCAGCGCCACGGACACTCGCCGGGAGGCCGCGAACATGAGTCCGGTCCCACTATCTGGAGGATCATCCAAGTGCAGGTCAGGGGCGGTCGTGGCGAGAAGTTACCCTTGGAGGGTGACATTTCCGGTAGTCGGCATGGTCGGCGGCGGCCAGCTCGCCCGTATGACCCACGAGGCGGGCATCCCCCTCGGCATCAGGTTCAAGCTGCTCAGCGACACTCCCCAGGACTCGGCGGCCCAAGTGGTCAGCGATGTCGTCATCGGCGACTATCGCGACCTGGAGACGCTTCGTGCGTTCGCACAAGGCTGTGATGTGGTCACGTTCGACCACGAACACGTCCCGGCCGAGCATTTGCGCACGCTGGAGGCGGACGGTGTCGTCATCCGCCCCGGCATCGAGGCCCTCCTGCACGCGCAGGACAAGGGTGTGATGCGGGAGCGGTTGCGCGCCGCCGGGGTCCCCTGCCCCCGCCACCGCATCGTCGCCGACCCGGCCGACGTGGTGCGCTTCGCCGAAGAGGGCGACGGTTTCCCCGTCGTCCTCAAGACGGTGCGCGGCGGCTACGACGGCAAGGGCGTGTGGGTCGTCCGCACCGCGGAGGACGCCGCCGACCCGTTCCGGGCCGGGGTCCCCGTCCTCGCCGAGGAACTGGTCGACTTCGCCCGCGAGCTGGCCGCCAACGTCGTGCGCTCCCCGCACGGCCAGGCCGTCGCCTACCCCGTCGTGGAGTCGATACAGGTCGACGGCGTCTGTGACACCGTCATCGCCCCCGCCCCCGACCTCTCCGAGTCGCTCTCCGCCCGGGCGCAGGAGCTGGCGCTGAAGATCGCGGCGGAGCTGGGCGTGGTCGGCCATCTCGCGGTCGAGCTGTTCGAGACCCGGGACGGCCGCATCCTCGTCAACGAGCTGGCGATGCGCCCCCACAATTCCGGCCACTGGACCCAGGACGGCGCCGTCACCTCCCAGTTCGCCAACCATGTGCGCGCGGTGCTCGACCTCCCGCTCGGCGCCCCGAACACCCGGGCGAAGTGGACCGTCATGACCAACGTCCTCGGCGGCGACTACCCCGACATGTACACGGCCTACCTGCACTGCATGGCCCGTGACCCCGCGCTGAAGATCCACATGTACGGCAAGGGCGTGAAGCCCGGCCGCAAGGTCGGCCACGTCAACACCTACGGCGACGACCTGGCCGACGTCCGCGACCGCGGCCGCCACGCCGCCGACTACCTCCGAGGGACCATCACCGAATGAGCGCTCCAGTGCCCGCGATCGGCATCGTCATGGGCTCCGACTCCGACTGGCCGGTCATGGAAGAAGCGGCCAAGGCCCTCGACGAGTTCGAGATCCCGTACGAGGTGGACGTCGTCTCCGCGCACCGGATGCCGCGCGAGATGGTCGCGTACGGCGAGAACGCCGCCCCCCGCGGCCTCAAGGCCATCATCGCGGGCGCGGGCGGTGCCGCCCACCTCCCCGGCATGCTCGCCTCGGTGACCCCGCTCCCCGTCATCGGCGTCCCCGTGCCCCTGAAATACCTGGACGGCATGGACTCCCTCCTCTCCATCGTCCAGATGCCGGCGGGCGTCCCGGTCGCCACGGTCTCCATCGGCGGCGCCCGCAACGCGGGCCTCCTCGCCGCCCGCATCCTCGCCGCCCACGACGCGGAGCTGCAGGGCCGGATGCGCGAATTCCAGGACGAGCTGAACGAACAGGCCACGGAGAAGGGCAAGCGCCTCCGCGCCAAGACGGAGGGCACGGCGTCGTTCGGCTTCGGCCACCCCTGACCCCCGGCCCGGTCTTCGTCCCCCACCCCGCCCCTCCCCGAACCCGGGGCGACGCCCCAGCCCCCACTGGGCGCCCCCGCGGGGCTGCGTTCCGGCCCCCGCTGCGGGGGCTCCGCCCCCGAACCCCCGCTCCTCAAGCGCCGGAGGGGCTGGGTGGTGGGGGGATCTCCACCCCCGGGCTGCGGGACGGAGCCCCGCCCCCCGGCCGGGGCTGCGCCACGGAACCCCGCTGGGGCGGTGCCACGGAACCCCGCTGGGGCGGTGCCACGGAACCTCGCTGGGGCGGTGCCCCCGAACCTCGCTGGGGCCGTGCCTCCGGACCCCGCTGGGGCTGCGCCACGGAACCTCGCTGGGGCTGTGCCCCCCCCCGGACCTCGCTGGGGCAGTGCCCCCGAACCCCGCTGGGGGCTGTGCCACGGAACCCTGCTGGGACGGTGCCCCCGAACCCCGCTGGGGCAGTGCCACGCTGGGGCTGTGCCCCCCCCGGACCCCGCTGGGGCAGTGCCCCCGAACCTCGCTGGGGCTGCGCCCCGAACCCCTGCACGGCTCCGTGCCCGGGCCTCCGTGCCTGCATCTCTGCCGGGGTTCCGATCCCGGAACCTTGCGGGGCGGTGTCCTGATCCCCGGCCGGGGCGCGCCCCCGAACCCCGCTGGGGCTGCGCCCTTGGCTCCGGGTGCCTGACCCGGCCGGAGGCGTGCCTTCGGTTCGCTCTGGCGCTCCCAGCCCCGGCCGGTACACCCCAGCCCCTCCGGTGATTGAGGGCCGGGGTGTGGGGGGCGGATGTGTCCCACCCCCCGGCCCCTCCGGTGTTTGGGGAGCGGGGTGTGGGGGCGGATGTGCCCCACCCCCAGCCTCTCCGGCGTTTGAGGAGCGGGGTCCTGGGGCGGAGCCCCGGTGGGGGTTCGGGGGCGGAGCCCCCGCAGCGGGGGCCGGGGCGGAGCCCCGGGTTCGGGAAGGGGCGGGAAGGGGCGGGGTGGGGTGGGCCCGCCGCAGGCGCCCCGCCCCCGTGACTTCCGCCACCACCCGTACGAAGATGCCCAGATGACCGATCACCTCGCGCAAGCCCACGCCCTCCTGGCCGCCCACCCCATCGTGGACGGCCACAACGACCTCCCCTGGGCCCTGCGCGAGCAGGTCCGCTACGACCTCGACCGCCTCGACATCGGCACGGACCAGAGCGCGCGCACCCACACCGACATCCCCCGCCTCCGCAAGGGCGGCGTGGGCGCCCAGTTCTGGTCGGTGTTCGTCCGCTCGGACTTCGGCGGGGACACGGCCGTCAGCGCCACCCTCGAACAGATCGACGTCGTGCGCCGTTTGACCGAGCGATACTCCGACGACTTCCGGCTGTCGCTCAGCGCCGACGACATGGAGACGGCCCGCGCCGAGGGCCGCATCGCGTCGCTCATGGGCGCCGAGGGCGGCCACAGCATCAACTGCTCCCTCGCGACCCTCCGCGCCCTGTACGACCTCGGGGTGCGCTATATGACGCTCACCCACAACGACAACACCCCGTGGGCGGACTCGGCGACCGACGAGCCGAGGGCACACGGCCTGACCCGCTTCGGCGAGGAGGTCGTCCACGAGATGAACCGGCTCGGCATGCTCGTCGACCTCTCCCACGTGTCGCCCGACACGATGCGCGACGCGCTCCGGGCCAGCGAGGCCCCGGTCGTCTTCTCGCACTCCTCCGCCCGCGCCGTCTGCGACCACCCGCGCAACATCCCCGACGACGTCCTGGCCGCGCTCCCGGCCAACGGCGGGGTGGCGATGGCCACGTTCGTGCCGAAGTTCGTGCTGCCGGAGGCGGTGGCCTGGGCGAAGGCGGCGGACGAGAACATGCGCGCGCACGGCCTGCACCCCCTGGAGCTGACGGACGCCGCGAAGAAGGTGCAGCACGCCTTCGAGGAGGCCCGCCCGCGCCCCCTGGCAACCGCGGCCACCGTCGCCGACCACATCGACCACATGCGCGAGGTGGCGGGCGTCGACCACATCGGCATCGGCGGCGACTTCGACGGCACCCCCTTCACCCCGTCCGGCCTGGACGACGTCGCGGGCTATCCGAACCTCATCGCGGAGCTCCTCGACCGCCGCTGGTCCGAGACCGAACTCGCCAAGCTGACCTGGCAGAACGCCGTCCGGGTGCTGCGCGACGCCGAGGAGGCCGCGCGCGGGCTGCGCGCCCTCAGGGGCCCGTCCATCGCCACGATCGACCAGCTGGACGGCAACCCCGAAGCCTGACCACCCGACCGCCCGTATACACCCCACCAACCGTCCTTTTACCGGCGCTTGGTGCCTTTGCGATGTGTTGATGCATCGTTCACGTAATGCGTCTCTTCCCCGTCGCCGGCATGGCGAGAGAGTCATCAGCGGTCTGACGATCGCTCATGCACAGAAACGGGAAAGAGGCGTTATGCCCGACTTCACCCGCCGTAGGCTCCTTGGTGCCGCCGCCGGTTCGCTCGGGGCGGGCGCGGCCATGACGCTCCTGCCGCCGAGCGTGCAGCAGGCGATAGCCGCCGGGCCGCCCACGGGCGGCTCGCTCGACGACATCGAGCACGTCGTCCTGCTGATGCAGGAAAACCGCTCGTTCGACCACTACTTCGGCACCCTCAAGGGCGTACGCGGGTTCGCCGACCCGGACGCCCTGACCCTCTCCACCGGCAAGTCGGTCTTCCACCAGCCGGACGAGGTGAACCCGGACGGCTACCTCCTCCCGTTCCACCTGGACACCCACTCCACGAGCGCCCAGGCGATCCCCTCCACCAGCCACGCCTGGTCGGTGCAGCACGAGGCGTGGAACAACGGCCGGATGGACAAGTGGCTCCCGTCCCACCGCAAGGCGGACGGCGAGAACGGGCCGTACGTCATGGGCTACCACACCCGTGAGGACATCCCGTTCCAGTTCGCCCTGGCCGAGGCGTTCACCGTCTGCGACAACTACTTCTGCTCGGTCTTCGGCCCCACCTGGCCCAACCGGCTGTACTGGATGACGGGCACGCTCGACCCGGCGGGCGTCAAGGGCGGCCCGGTCCTGGAGAACAAGGCGCCGACGCCGTACCGCTGGACGACCTACGCCGAGCGCCTGCAGAAGGCGGGCGTCAGCTGGAAGGTCTACCAGGAGGAGGACAACTACGGCTGCAACCTCCTGGAGGAGTTCCAGCAGTTCCAGGACGCGCGGCCCGGCGACCCGCTGTACGACCGCGGCATGGTGCACAGCCCCGCCGGGACGTTCGAGGAGGACGCCCGCAACGACCGGCTGCCGACCGTCTCCTGGATCATCCCGACCGCCGAGGTCTCCGAGCACCCGGACTACCTTCCGGCGGCCGGTGCGGACTACGTGGCGTCCAAGATCGAGGCCATCGCGTCCAACCCGGAGGTGTGGCGCAAGACCGTCTTCATCCTCAACTACGACGAGAACGACGGCCTGTTCGACCACGTGCCGCCGCCCACCCCGAAGGCCGGGACCGTGGACGAGTTCGTCGGCGGCCTCCCCATCGGCGGCGGCTTCCGGGTGCCCTGCCTCATCGTCTCGCCGTGGACGGTGGGCGGCTGGGCCGCGGGCGAGGCGTTCGACCACACCTCGGTGCTCCAGTTCCTGGAGCGGCTGACCGGGGTGAAGGAGCCGAACATCAGCCAGTGGCGGCGCCGTACCTTCGGCGACCTCACCTCGGCCTTCGGCTTCGGCCACGCCGCGCCGAAGCCGCCGAAGCTGCCGGACGACACGGCCGAGCAGCTGGAGAAGGCCAAGGAGGAGGTCGAGAACCTCCCCAAGCCGACCCTCCCGGGCGCCGGCCAGAAGCCCCCGACGCAGGAACGCGGCCACCGCCCGCGCCGCTGACCCCGTGCACGGCTCCGCCCCCGCCGGATGACATCCGGCGGGGGCGGACGGGTTTCGGACGCGGCAGCGGCGGTAGCGAACCGTCGCTCCCGCCGCGTTCGCTCAGGAGCCGGCCGAAGACGCCCCGGTGTCCGCCGCGCGGGCGGTCGCGGTGCGTGAGCCGACCAGCAGCAGACACAGGACGGACACCCCGGCCACCGCTCCGGCGAGGACCAGCAGCGGATCCAGCGGCCGCCCCGCTCCGGCGGGCGCGGACACCGCGGCCTGCGGCGGCGGGGCGGTGGCCGGGGGCGTGCTCGGGGCGGCGGCCGACGGTGCGCCCGCGGCGGCGGACGTGCTCGCGTCCGACGCGGGCGTCGGCTCGGCGCTCCCGGAGGCCGACGAGGGGGCTTTGGCCGACGCCGTGGCCGCCGCGCCCGTCCGTACCCCCGCGCTCGCCCCGGCCGTCGGCGGGGCCGCGGACGGATGGGAGCCGCCGTGGTCGCCGTGGGCGTGGGTGGGCGCGGCCGTTGTGGCCGGTGCGGCGGGCTTGACGACCAGGTTCCCGGTCATGCCCGGGTGCACCGTGCACAGATAGCCGTAACTGCCGGCCGCGGTGAACGTGAAGCTCCAGGTGTCTCCCTTGTTCAGCATGGGGGAGTGGATCGCGGCCGGGCCGGAGGTGGTCTTCACATCGTGAGGGGCGGTGTCCTGGTTGACCCAGGTGACGGTGTCCCCGGCGCTGATGGTGAGGGTGCGCGGCCCGAACGCGTAGCCCTTCATGACGATCCGGTGGGAAGCGGCCGACGCCTCGCCCGCGGTCAGCGGCACCAGCGCGAGCGCCAGCAGACCCGCGGCGAGGACGGCCCGTACCGCCCGTACCGCCTTCATGTGAACTCCGCGGCCACGAGCAGCCGCAGACGCCCCGCGGGCGCGGTGCGCGGCAGGGTGAACCCGGTCGCGCGGCGCAGCGGACGGTACGGGACCTCGGCGGCGCCGACGACGAGCAGCCGGTCCGCGGCCCGCCCCGCGACCCGCAGCCGCAGCGTCGTGGCGAGCGGTACGCCGCGCACTTCCAGGTCCCCGTGGACTTCGAGCCGCTGTCCGTCGTCGGCGGGCTCGATGCTTTCGGAGCGGAAGACCAGACGCTTGTGCCGCGTGGCGTACAGCCCTCGACTGCCGCGCAGCCTGCCGTCGCCCAGCAGCCTGCCGGTGCGCAGCGAGGCGCTGTTCATCTCGATGTGCAGCGCACAGTCGGCGGGGTCGTCGGCGACGGTGAGGGCGGCGTCGGTCAGGTCCAGCCGCCCCCGGAGGGTGGCGACCGGGCCGAGCCGCGCCGTGAGTTCGACGATGCCACGGTCCGGGGCGACGGCGTACGTGCCCCGGCGCGGCAGCCACTCCGGGCCGGTTCCGGGTGGTGGGGCGGGGGAGCGGGGCAGGGTTTCGGTGGTCATCCCGGTCTCCAGAGGGAAGCGAGGGGGCTAGGGTGCGGAAGGCGACGGGCCGGCCGACTGCGACTCGGCCGGCCCGCCGTCCGTCAGCAGTTGCCGGTGATGTAGTCCTCGGTGGGCTGGAGCAGGTGCTCGGCCCAGACGGTGTGCATCTTCACGTAGCTGTCGAGGTTGAGGGCGTCCTGGATCTGCTGGCCCAGGGACTCCTCCAGATGAGCGGTCTTGACGTGCTGGAGGATGACGGACAGCGTCTTGTCGGCGACCGCGCCGCCGTCCTCGACGGCCGGGTTGAGGATGCTCTCCACCCAGACGGTGTGGGTCTTGATGTACTGGTCGAGCTGGAGGGCGTCCTGTACCTGCTCGCCCGGGGAGCGCTCCAGGTGGGCCGAATTCAGATGGTGGAGTATCGGCATCAGGACCTTCCGGACGTCGGCGCACTGGCCGTCGTCGCCGGAGCCGCCGCCGGAGCCGCCCGAGGAGGTCCCGCCGCCGGTGCCGCCGCCGCTCGTGCCGCCGCCGCTCGTGCCGCCGCCGGTGCCGCCGCCGCTCGTGCCGCCGCCGCTCGTGCCGCCGCCCGAGGTGCCGCCGGTGTGGCCGCCGCCCGAGGTGCCGCCGGAGGAGTGCCCCCCGCTGTCCCCGCCGGTCCCGCCGGACGTGCCGCCGCCCGTGCCGCCGCCCGTGCCGCCGTCGGTGCCGCCGTCGGTGCCGCCGTCGTCCGGGAGGACCGTGATGGACGCGGTCATGTCCGGGTGCACCGCGCAGTAGTACTCGTACGTGCCGGGCGTGGTGAAGGTGTACGACCAGGAGTCCCCCTTCTTCAGGGTCCCGGAGTCGAACTGCTTCGGGCCCTTGGTGGTGGTGACCGTATGCGGGGCCTCGTCCGAGTTCGTCCACTGCACCGTGTCGCCGACACGCACCGTCAGCTTCGCGGAGCCGAACTTCATGCCCTTGATGTCGACCTTGTAGTCGGCGGCCGCCGCGGGCTGTTGGGCGGCGGCCGGCTGCGCCGCCTGCTGGGCGGCCGCGGGCGCCGGGGCGGCGGTCGCCCCGGAGGCCGCGGACTGGATCAGCCCCAGGCACAGCACGGCCGACCCGGCCGCGGCCAGCCCGCCCGTCAGCAGAGCCCGGTTGCCGAATCGGGAGCGCGGCCGCTGCCCCGGTTCCCGCACTGCCTGCGCGGTGTCGTTGTCGCTCATGGTCCTGTGGACTCCCTTGATTCTCGGGGGATGGGAAACAGATGCCGGTTCAGCGGCCGGGATCGGACGTGACCAGCAGACTCGTCGCCGCGAGTACGACGAGGACGAGCCCCGTCTCCGCGGCTACCGAGTAGCCGAAGGGCCGCACGGAGGCGGCGTCGCCGCGCAGCAGCACGGCGAAGTCGAGGCGGTTGCGCACCCACAGCCGGCTGCTCTGGGCAACCAGCAGCGTGACGGCGAGGACCGCCACCTTGATCAGCAGCAGCTGCCCGTACGCGGTGTGCAGCAGCGCGTCGAAGGAGCCCACCACCTGCCAGGCGAGCACCAGCCCGGCGGCGGCGATGGCGGTCACCGAGACAGCGGCCAGCGTCGAGTAGCGGGGCACGACGGCGGCCAGTTCGTCCGGGCGGCGGCGCGGCAGCACGGCGACCGCGAGCATGGCCAGCCCGCCGATCCACAGCGCGACACCGAGCAGATGCACCAGGTCGGCGGTGGCGCCCCAGCCCGGGGCGGCGCCCTCGGAGCTGTGGCCGGACATGCCCGCCGTACGCAGCAGCCCCAGGGCGACGGCTGCCGCGCCGACCCGCCATCCGGGGGAACGGGCGGCCCCCGCACCGCCCTGCAGCACGGTGGCGAGTACGACCGCTGCCAGCACCCACAGCAGCCCGCGGGTGGCCAGGACGACGCCGACGTCGGTGTCGAGGATGTCCCGGTACGAGGCCGGCGCGAGCGCGTCGCCGAGCCCGCCCATCGCCACGTACGCCCCCTGGAGCCCCCAGGTGGCGACGGACGCCAGCAGTCCGCACAGCCAGGACGCCGCTAGCAGGGCCCTGGCCCGCCGGTCGGCGGCGCCCTGTGGCCACAGCAGGGCGACGAACGCCAGCCCGCCCACGAACAGGGCGAGGGAGAGATAGCCGAACCAGCGGGAGGTGACCAGGCCACGGTGCACCGCGGTGGACGGCCCGGTGGGCCCGGACGCCGCCTGGTGTCCGCTCGCGTCGTGCTCCGCGGCGCCGCCCGCGCCCGTACCGGCGGGGACCCGGAAGCCGATCCGTCCCGAGCTGGCGTGGCCGTCCTGTTCGTCGATCACCCGCCAGGCCAGGGTCAGCCGGCCGTGCCGGGGCTCGGACTTCGTACGCAGGAGGGCGGTGACGGTGTCCTTGCGGCCGTCTGCGGCCCGGCTCACCGGCAGCCGGGTGCCGTCCACGGTGGCCCGTACCTCGTCCGGTTCGACCGGTTCGCTGAAGGTGAGGGTGACGCGGCGGGGCGGCTGGTGGAGTTGGGCTCCGTCCTTGGGGCTGGAGCCGCGCAGCTCGGTGTGGGCGGAGGCGGTGGGGGCGCACAGCAGGACGGTGAGGAGCGTGAGCAGCACCGTGGCGGTGGTGCGGCGGGCCGTCATGGAGCGCCCGGCGAGGGCGAATCGGACGGGGAGGCCGAGGCCGAGGCCGGGAGCCAGGGGCCGACGCATATGTCCGCCGGAACCGTCGAAGCCGTCGTGGCCGTCGAGTCCGTCGTGGCCGACTCGGCTGCCGGGTCCGGCGGGCCCGGCGGGCCCGCGGAGTCCGCCTGGTCCGTCGGTTCCGCCGAGGGCGCCGTACCGGAGGGGCCGCTGGGCAGGTCGAGCACGCCGGTCAGGGGCGCGGTGAGCCGCTGGAGCACGGGCTGGACGAGATGGACCGAGCCATCGGCGCACGAGCCACGGGGGTCGTCGTCCCGGGCATCGTCGTCCGGGGTGGAGGGGGACGGCGAGGGGCCGGGGTCCGGCGAACCGGCGTCCCCGTTCCCGCCATGGCCGTCGTGCGCGCCGTGGTCCACCGGCAGGGGCGCCGGCGGCGGCACGACCGGGAGACCGCCGCCGCCCGGGTCCGGGGCGACGGGTGCGGGCGCTGGTGCGACAGGCGCGGGTGCGGCGGGCGGTGTGGGGGAGTCGTCGGGCGGGCCGGGGCTGGGTGGTGCGGCGGCCGTGGGCGGAGTGGGTGGGGGGACGGCTGCCTGGGCATCGGCGGCGCGCGTGCCGCCGATCCCCGAGGCATAGCCGAGGACGACCACGACGGCGCCGACGAGCGCGCCCGCGACGATCTCGTCACGGTGATCCCCTGGCCAGACCGCCCTGGTGAAGAAGGGCATAGCCCCCTCCTGGCATGGTCAGTTCATGAGTGAGCCATCAGGAGACCGGAGGGGGGATTCTCCTTCACTACGCGTTAGTTAACCGCTGATTGCGGCCCTCTCATCGGGCAGTACCGCCACTGTGAGATCGGGCGATAGCCGTCGACACCTCGCATCGCGCCGCGTGGAGGAAGACCGCTGGTTGTGGAGGGGGAGTGAACGCGGGCCGTGGGGAGGGCAGGCGGCTACGCCATGGGGCGGCCCAGCGCGCGGTACGTCCAGCCCGCGTCGCGCCAGTAGTCGGGGTCGAGCGCGTTCCGCCCGTCCAGGATGCGGCGCTCGGCGACCAGCTCGCCCAGGCCCACCGGGTCCAGCTCGCGGAACTCGCGCCACTCGGTCAGGTGCAGCACCGCATGGGCGCCCTGGGCCGCCTCCTGGGCGCTCGGGGCGTAGGCGAGGGTCGGGAAGAGGGCGCGGGCGTTGTCCATGCCCTTGGGGTCGAAGACGGTCACCTGGGCGCCCTGGAGCTGTATCTGCCCGGCCACGTTGAGCGCGGGGGAGTCCCGTACGTCGTCGGAGTCCGGCTTGAACGTGGCGCCCAGCACCGCCACCCGCTTGCCCAGGAAGCTGCCGCCGACGGCCTCGCGGGCCAGCTCGACCATGTGGCCGCGGCGCCGCATGTTGATCGAGTCGACCTCGCGGAGGAAGGTCAGGGCCTGGTCCGCGCCGAGTTCACCGGCGCGGGCCATGAAGGCGCGGATGTCCTTGGGCAGGCAGCCGCCGCCGAAGCCGATCCCGGCGCGCAGGAACTTACTGCCGATCCGCTCGTCGTAGCCGATGGCCTCGGCGAGCTTGACGACGTCTCCGCCCGCCGCCTCGCAGACCTCGGCCATGGCGTTGATGAACGAGATCTTCGTGGCGAGGAAGGAGTTCGCCGAGGTCTTCACCAGCTCGGCGGTCGGGAAGTCGGTCACCACGAACGGCGACCCCTCCGAGATCGGCGTCGTGTACACGTCCCGCAGCACCTTCTCGGAACGGTCGCTGGTGACCCCGACCACGATCCGGTCCGGGTGCAGCGTGTCCTGGACGGCGAAGCCCTCGCGCAGGAACTCCGGGTTCCACGCCAGCTCGGCGTCCGCACCGGCCGGGGCCAGCTCGGCCAGCCGCGCCGCCAGCCGGTCCGCGCTGCCCACGGGGACGGTGGACTTGCCGACGACCAGTGCCGGGCGGTGCAGATGCGGGGCGAGCGACTCCACGGCGTTGTCGACGTAACGCATGTCACACGCGTACTCGCCGTGCTTCTGCGGAGTGTTCACACAGATGAAGTGGACATCGCCGAACTGCCCGGCCTCCTCGTAGGAGCTGGTGAAGCGCAGCCGCCCGGTCGAGCCCTCGGCGCCGACCACATGCCGCTTCAGCAGATCTTCCAGGCCTGGCTCGTACATGGGCACCCGGCCCTCGGAGAGCATCGCGATCTTCTCCGGCACGATGTCCAGGCCCAGCACCTCGAAGCCCAGCTCGGCCATGGCCGCGGCGTGGGTCGCGCCCAGGTAGCCGGTGCCGATCACGGTGATCTTGAGGGCCATGTGGTGCTCCAGAAGCGTTGGTCTCAGGTGCGCTGCCTGAGCATAGTCGGCACCTCCGACAGCGCTCAGCGGCGTCTTGTCGGGTAGCTCACGTACAGGCCACGTATACGTGTCGGGACGACGGCCCTAGACTTCGGTTACTTAACGGTAGTTAGCACCACAGGGGAGTGAGAAGACCTTGGCGTCCTCGGGAAACGCAGACTTCGACCTGTACCGGCCGTCCGAGGAGCACGACATGCTCCGCGATTCGGTCCGCTCGCTCGCCGAGGCGAAAATAGCCCCCTTCGCGGCCGAGGTCGACGAGGAGGCCCGCTTCCCGCAGGAAGCGCTGGACTCCCTGGTCGCCAATGATCTGCACGCGGTGCACGTCCCCGAGTCGTACGGCGGCGCCGGTGCCGACGCGCTCGCGACCGTGATCGTCATCGAGGAGGTCGCCCGCGTATGCGCCTCCTCCTCCCTGATCCCCGCGGTCAACAAGCTGGGCTCGCTGCCGGTCATCCTGTCCGGCTCCGAGGAGCTGAAGAAGAAGTACCTCAGCTCGCTCGCCAAGGGCGACGCGATGTTCTCCTACTGTCTCTCCGAGCCCGACGCTGGCTCGGACGCGGCCGGGATGAAGACCAAGGCGGTGCGCGACGGCGACTCCTACGTCCTCAACGGCGTCAAGCGCTGGATCACCAACGCCGGAGTCTCCGACTACTACACGGTGATGGCCGTCACGGACCCCGAGAAGCGGTCCAAGGGCATCTCCGCCTTCGTCGTGGAGAAGTCCGACGAGGGCGTCTCCTTCGGCGCCCCGGAGAAGAAGCTCGGCATCAAGGGCTCCCCGACGCGTGAGGTCTACCTCGACAACGTCCGCATCCCCGCCGACCGCATGATCGGCGAAGAGGGCACCGGCTTCGCCATCGCCATGAAGACCCTCGACCACACCCGCGTCACCATCGCCGCCCAGGCCCTCGGCATCGCCCAGGGCGCCCTCGACTACGCCAAGGGCTACGTCCAGGAGCGCAAGCAGTTCGGCAAGCCGATCGCCGACTTCCAGGGCGTCCAGTTCATGCTCGCCGACATGGCCATGAAGCTGGAGGCCGCCCGCCAGCTGACCTACTCGGCCGCCGCCAAGTCCGAGCGCGTCGATGCCGACCTCACCTTCTTCGGCGCCGCCGCCAAGTGCTACGCCTCCGACGCCGCCATGGAGATCACCACGGACGCCGTCCAGCTCCTCGGCGGCTACGGCTACACCCGCGACTACCCGGTCGAGCGCATGATGCGCGACGCCAAGATCACCCAAATCTACGAGGGCACCAACCAGGTCCAGCGCATCGTCATGGCGCGCAACCTGCCGTAGCGGGGCTGACCTGCGGGAACGCCATGGCCCCCGGCATCGTGCCGGGGGTCGGCTCAGCCGGACACCGCCCGGACGATCAGTGTTCCGATATGCCCCTCGGTCGGTGCGTCCAGGACGGCCGCCTCGATATCCCGGAAGCCGCTCCTCGCGAGCAGTGCGGCCCATTTTCGTGGGGTGTAGCTGTAGCGGTACGTGAACATGGCCTTCCCCGCGAAACCGCCCTTGTACATGCCCTGCGGACCGTACGCGCCGGGGATGGCCGGGGGCTGGGAGAAGACGAGGGTGCCGCCGGGGTTGAGCCGCTGTGCGACCAGAGGCAAGAGCTTTGCCGGGTCGGTGAACCACACGGCCCCGAAGATCGAGTAGATCGCGTCATAGGTGTCGGCGTGGGTGCCCAGATGCTCCAGTACTTCCGCGCAGATGAATTCCCCGCCCCTCGCCCCCCAGCGTTCGGTCAGGTGCTTGACCGCCACGGGCGACAGATCGACCCCCGTGACCTTGACGCCCCGCTTCAGCAGGAAGGCCAGTGCACGCCCAGTACCGCACCCAATCTCCAGGGCCGTTTTCGGCGATCCCAGGAGTTCCGGGCCGGGACCGTGCCCGGCGTACTGCGTCCAGCAGAACACCGGATCGGCTTCCAGAGCCTTGTCCCGGGTGCTCTCGGCGAAGGCGTCCCAGAGTTCTCGTTCGGAGTCGATGTCGTACCGAGCGGGCAAGTGTCTTCCTCAAGCTTTCGGGGAGGTCCTCCCCTCCGCCCCGGAGCGGGGCGGAGGGGATACTGCTCGGCTAGTGGCTGTCGGGCACCTTGTCGTCGCACGGTGAGCACTCCGCCGCGTCCATGGCCCACAGCTCATCGTCCACGGCGAACCCGTTCCCGCGCAGGATGTCCGCCGTCCGGGTGACGGTGCCGTCACACCGCCGCCGGATCAGCGGTGCGTGGTGCTTGTACTGGCCGCCGTGGTACTCGTCACACAGGGCGAAGTAGACCGGGGTGTCCAGGATCAGGGCGTGAACGGCCACATCCACGGTGTAGCCGACGCCCATGTCCACGCCCTGACACTCCATGGCGGTGATGGTGTAGGCGATGGCCTGACCCAGGAGCCGCTCGGCGGTGTCGCGGGTCATGACGGCGTTGTCGCGCAGCAGGAGGGCGGTCTCCCGGGCCCACAGCGTCGGCTCGGTATCGGTGATCAGGCTGGGGACGCGGTGGGCCAGTGCGTTGAGGAGGAGCTGCGGGTCACGCGTGCGTGTCGGTGCGGCTGTGCTCATCGTGCGTACCTCCAGGAGAGGGTTCCGTGGAGCGGATCTGATCCCGGCCGAATGACCGTGCAACGACGATAGAGACAGCGTCCTCTGCCGATCCACGTTCTTGCACGGCATTGCATGTGGATTACCGGAGGGTGTTGATCGCCTCGGTGATGAGGGCACGGGCGGCGGTGCCGTGGACAGCGATCTCCGCCAATTGGGAGAAGGCTTTGGCGTATACGGCGATCTCGCTGGGAGCCGACACGTTCACCGCGGCTGTCAGCAGCTCGACGCTCGCGCGGTGGTCGTCGAAGAGGTAGAAGGCCTCCAACGGCCACACGCGGCGTTCAGCGGTGAACGGGATGATGCCGAGGCTGACGTTGGGAAGAGCCATCACCGCCAGGAGGTAGCCGAGCTGGCCGGCCATCGTGTCGGCGTCACCGATGCGGTACCGCAGCACGGTCTCTTCCAGGAGAAGCGCGAAGGTGTGTCCGCCCTCGTGGACCACGTGCGAGCGCTCGATGCGGGAGGCGGCGGCCTGCGACGAATCGTCAGGGGTCTCCTGGAAGGTGGCGATAGTGGAGAGCAAGGCGGCCGCGTATGCCTCCGTTTGTGCCATGCCCGGGATGACGTTCGAGCAGTACACGCGGAAGTGGCGAGTGCTCTCGTACAGGGGGACTACTTCCTCCTGCGCGCGGCGCATCCCATGCCGGTGCAGCTTCTTCCAGTGCACGTACATGTGATCGGCCTGGCGGTTCGCCGCGACCAGATCGTCCGCCTGGCCTTCCGCCCCGCACGCCTTGCACCATGCCCGGATGTCCGCGTCGGAGGCAGGTGTCCTGGCTCGTTCGACACGTGATGATTTCGCGGGGCTCCAACCGCACCGGAGAGCCAACTCGTGGCCGGTCAGCTCGGCGTCTCTGCGCAGTTCCCCGAGCCGAGCGGCGAGGGCTTCGCGGGCAGCCTGGGCACTGGAGGACGGGGATGCCGACATAGATGACTCTTCGATGCTCCGTTGGTCAGACCGTGTACTTCTGGTGGGGAACGCCGCGCTCCCAGACGGTTTCGAACGCCGACGCCGCCAGCCGAACCACGGCCTGCTCGGTTCGGACCTCCCAGCCCGGCCCGGACCAGTCGCCGCAGCCGGAGAAGTGGTTGAAGAGGATGGCGGTTTCGTCGAACACCCAGCAGTCATTCCCGGGCAGCGCGATGTCCGACGCCTGTCGCCTGGGCAGCCAGCGGACATGTTCCCCCGCGTGGACGTTGACGACGGTACCGGCGTGCTCGTACCGGATGTATTCCGTGACCGGCTCGGAGACGATGCGAGCACGGCGGACGGCCACGCCTCTGGCCACCGTGGAACGCATCAGATCGACCCAGGGGGCCCAGTAGGCGGACGCGGGGTCCACATCACGTTGCCCGGTACGTTTCCACGTCTCGAAGTCCTCGGCCTCGTCACCCACGCCATACACATCCCGCATCTCCAGGTGCAGGGCCGAGTGCTTGGCAGAGGCCAGCAGCTCATCAAAGCCAGGTTCGTTCCGCGACATCGCACGCCTCCCTGAGCATCGGCACCATGCGGGCCGGAATCCGGACCAGGGCCTCGTGTGCCGGGATTCCCGGAAGGTGCCCGGGAGCCTCGAACGCGGCACACTCCGTCTCCAGTGCCTTGTCCGGCTTCCAGCCCTGGAGCACCAGTTCCCTCTTCTCCTCGTCCACCCAGATGGTGGGGGAACCCTGCTGACCCGTCTCCGGATCAATCCCGATGAACCGCAGTGCCATGGCTGCCTCCGGTGTCGAGTGGCTTACGCCAACTTGCATGAGCTTTGCTGCGGCGGCTCTACGGCGTCAAGGGCGCAAGGAGGTGATTCCGGGGGCGCGTACGGAGGGCTCATGAAAGGCCGGGGCCTCGGGTGGGGCCGCGGCCTTCGGGGGCTGGTGTGCCGCCGCTAGTGGCGACCGCCGGGTCGCCAGACGGAGAAGTCCGCGAGGTGGAAGTGGCTGGCCACGGTGCGGAAGCCGAACCAGCCGGTGGTGTAGGGCTCCGGGTCGCGGTGGTCGAAGAGGAGCTCGCCGTTGCTCCAGTACTGGACGGTCCGCCCGGCGGACACCAGGCGGACGCGGTACGGGGCGTTGGGGGTGAGCAGCGGCTCGGTGAGGTCGAAGAGCAGGGGGCGGTTGCCCGGCTCGCCGACGTAGCGGCGCATGCGGGTGGTGGTGTTGAGGTTGGCGCCGTAGCCGACGTAGTAGGTCTTGAGGAAGTCGTAGTCGGCGAAGCTGCCGCTGCGCCGCGTGGCGAAGAGGTCGCCGGGGGAGCGGACGTCGCGGGCGTTCCAGAAGGCGTTGAGGTCGGTCACCTGGTCGTTCGGGCCGCCCGCCGAGACCGGGGTGGCCGTGTACTCGATCACGTACGGGCCGGTCAGCTCGCGGGTGAACCAGACCGTGGCGCCGCCCGGTACGTCGACGTCGAGCACGCCGTGCCGGGCCCGTACCGTCCCGCCGCTCTCCAGCTCGGCGGTCCACTGGCCGGTGCCGTGGCGGAAGTCGTCGTGGGCGATCCGGGTCCATCGGCGGCCGGTCGTGGTGGCGGCGAGGGCGGCCGGGGCGGCGCTGGTCCCGGCGGCGGTCGCGGCGGCGGTCGCGGCGGCGAGGGTGAGGCCGCGGAGCAGGCGTCTGCGGCCGGGGGCGGGGCGGTACGTCATCGTGGTGCGGTTCCTTCCCGGAGGTGGTTGAACCGTTTCAACTCGTAGCGCGGGACGAACCTAACAGACGACCGCCGCCGGGCGCTCGGCCCGGCGGCGGTCGTCGTGCGATGGCGTCGCGGTCAGTTGCCGGAGACGGTGACCTTGTCGTCGTTCTTCAGCTCGCCCACCAGCTGCTTGACCTTGGGCATGTCCCACTGGACGGCGCTGCCCTTGGGGGTGGAGAGGCCGGGGTTCGAGACGGGCATGTTCATCTGCTTGCCCTCGCCGTTGGAGACGCTCTTCATCGCGAAGAACATGTCCTTCAGGTCCCACAGGCCCATGTCCTTGTCGACGATCAGGCTGTCCAGCCCGGCGCCCAGCATCGGGTAGAGCTTGAAGGGGTTCATGACCGTGCTCGGCGTCGCCGCCTTGTTGGCGAGCGCTGCCAGGAACCGCTGCTGGTTCTTGGTGCGGTCCAGGTCGCCGCCCGCGAGGCCGTGGCGCTGGCGGACGAAGGCGAGCGCCTGCTGGCCGTCGAGCGTCTGCTCGCCCTTCTTGAAGTCGGACCCGGAGAACTTGTCGTTCATGTCCTGCGGGATGTTGATGTCCACCCCGCCGACCCCGTCGACGATCTTGGCGAAGCCGTCGAAGCCGATCTCCGCGTAGTGGTCGATCTTCAGCCCGGTGTTGTACTCGATGGTCCGGGCGAGCAGCTGCGGGCCCTCCGAGGAGTACGACGCGTTCAGCTTGTTCTGGCTCGCCGGAATCCGGTTGCCGGTCTCCGAGCCGGTGAAGGCCGGGATGGTGACCCAGGAGTCACGCGGGAGGCTGACCATGGTGTTCCCGTTCTCACCGACGTGGAGCAGGATCATGGAGTCGGTGCGGCGGCCCTCGGCCGAGCCGGTGTGCAGCTTCTTCTTGTCCTCGGCGGACATACCCTCACGGCTGTCCGAACCGACGATCAGGTAGTTGGTGCCCTTGCCGCCGGTCGGCCGGTCCTCGACCTTGCTGAGGTCGACGTCGCGCTTGAGCTTGCCGTCGGCCCAGAAGTACGTCCCGATGCCGACCGCGAGCAGCAGTACGACCAGGGTGACCAGGCCGATGGTTATCCGGCGCTTCCAGTTCACGGGGCCTCCTGCCCGCCCGCCGCGTCCGCCGCGGCCGGGTCCACCGGGCCCGCCGGGGCCATGGCCACCGCCGCCGTAGACCTGGCCGGTGTTGTAGCCGTCGCCGCCGTGGCCGCCGTAGTCGTCGTAGCTCGGGGAGGGCCCCGGAACGTTCCCCCGCGGTGAAAGCTCAGGGGGCAGCGGCGGCTCGCCGGGCTGCTGCCCGCCGCCGCCCGGTGCCGCCCGCCGTACCTGCGGCATGGACCGGGCCCCCTCTGGCTGGGAGCCACCGCTGCCGCGTCCGTACCGGTCGTTGCGGTCACCGGTGTAACCCTGGGGCCATTCGCTCATGCATGGAAGTGTGCCTGGTCGGCCCCGCTGTCTTACAGGGCGGGTGCCGGATCGCGGCATGGCTGTTGCAGAGCTGATAAGAACCCCGCCCGCATAGGGTGGACGCCATGACCAAACAGGCCCAGGGCGTGGACCTTCCGGGCAAGCCCACGTCCGCCTCCCGTACCACGCTGTCGCACATCATGACGGCCGCCGACACGAACTTGCTCGGCACGGTCCATGGTGGCGTGATCATGAAGTTGGTGGACGACGCGGCCGGAGCAGTCGCGGGGCGGCACTCGGGCGGGTCCGCCGTAACAGCGTCCATGGATGAAATGGCGTTTCTCCTGCCCGCCCGTGTGGGCGATCTTGTGCATGTTCACGCACAGTGCAATTGGACTGGCCGAACGTCCATGGAGATCGGCGTACGTGTCGAGGCCGAACGCTGGAACGAGTCGACGCCAGCACAGCAGGTCGGATCGGCCTACCTGGTGTTCGCCGCGGTCGACGCCGACGGCAAGCCGCGCACGGTCCCCCCTGTGCTTCCCGAGACGGAGCGCGACAAGCGGCGCTTTGAAGAGGCGCAGATCAGACGTACGCACCGGCTTGCCCGCCGCCGTGCCATTCGGGAGCTGCGCGAACAGCGCCCGGGCGAGTAGAAGGCGGGTGCCCCGTCGCGAAATCCCGACGGGGGCGACCGGCGTTTCTGGTTCTCGACGTAGTCCTTGATCACCTGGAGCTGGCCGAGCGCTGGAACGAATCCACCGTTCCTAAAGACTGAGCGGGGGTGAGTCCTGGTGCCAGAACTCATGCTCAGCCGGGTGCCCCGGACGGTGTTGGGCACCCTGGTCGCCCGCGTTCGCTCCGCGTCCGGTGCGCGCGCATCGTGTGCGTGGTCCGGGGATGCGGGGGCGGGTTTCCTCACGTCCTGGGGTGGCCGGTCGGGCCTGGGCGGTCCGATGCCCCGCACGATCGCTCTGGTCGTGTGGGGGCGGTGCCGTCCGTCGCCGGATCGGGTGTCCCAGGGCGCGCCTTCCGATCGACACGGCGGCCGCGTCGTGGCGAGTGGTCTTCCTGTTCTTGCTGGTGAGGGGTTTTTGCCAGTGCTGGGCGCCCCACTTGGAGGTGTAGGCGGGGTCGATGGCCACGATGGTGATGCCGAGTTCGGTCGCCATCGAGGCCAGCCGTGCCCGCAGCTTGGAGGTGGGCATGCCGGAGATCAGCTTGCGGAATCGTTTGCGTCTGCCGTGCTTTTCCCGGGTCTTCTCCGCCTGGAAGTCCAGATCCTCGATCGCGATGCTCAGGCCGTGGCGCCTGGCCCAGTGCAGCAGGCGCACCAGCGCGTGCCGTACTTGTGCGTCGCGGTAGGTGGCCGGTCCGTTGAGGTCGAAGGAGAACCGGCGTGGGTCGCCGACCGGGTTGCCGTACTCGTCCAGGCGCCATGCCGCGAGGTGGTCGGCGTTGGTATCGACGCCGATCAGGCCACCAGCGCGGGCCTGAGTCAGCGGAACGGTCTTGACCGGCGGGATTGTCCAGGAGGCGGTGATGTACCAGCGGTGGCGGTCCGCGTCCAGGTGGATGCGGTAGGCCACGGATCGGTTCGCCGACACTCGGTCGGCCCACTCCTCGCGCCGGTGGCGGAAGGCGACGGTGCCGGTGAGGACGTACCGGCCATGCTCGGCGTTCGCCAGATGTGCCAGTGGTGCCGGGAGTCTGATGCTGACCTGGCCGTCAGGCGTGACGCGGATCGTCTCGTTCCCCAGCCGCTTCCCGCTCTCACCGTCGGCTTGGAGGAACCAGCGTCCGGCTTCCCACCGCTGCCGCCACCTGTCCTCGGTGAGCTGCCCTTGTGTGAGGTGGTGACGGATGCGGGCCAGCCGCTTTCCCCCTCGCACTACGCGTACACGGCCCGCTTCGCGGTCGGCGCGCTCGGCAGCGAGCCGGTCTTGTAGGAGGTGCAGGCGGCGTGCCTTGGTGAACCACTCCTGTCGGGTGCGGTAGCCGCCCGGGGTCCGCTTGGTTCCCTTTGCGCCTACCGGCAGCGACAGCCGGTGGGTGATGGTGCGCACACCGGCTTCCAGAGTCTGGATGTGGGCGTACTGCGCACGCCGCGACAGCGCCCACTGGTCGTGCGTGGCCTTGGTGATGCTGCCCGCCCACCGCGACGAGGACTCCCCGGTCAGAGCGCGTTTGCGCTTCGGCCACGTGTCCGTGGAGTGCTCCAGCCCCTCGGCACAGCGCCGCTTGAGGTCACGCGAAGCCAGTGTTCCAAGTTGCGCGCCGACCAGCCGCAGCACCTCCTCGTCCCCCATGGTCAGGCCCTTGAGCCGCGTACGGATCGCGACACCGGACGGGCCGGGGACGATGAACGGCGCAGACAGCTCACGCAGCACACCCACTCCGCCCCTCCCTTCCACGAGCCCGGCGGCAATCCGCCTGCCACCCACCCAACGACCACACCCGCGAAAAGGTCACGCTTTCGATCCAGGAACTCCCGTTCCTCCCCCCCAAAACCATGCAACCAACAGCAGTTTTCACCCCCGCCACCCCAGGTCGGCAGCGCCTCTCTGGTCTTCGCCGCGGGCGACGCCGACGGCAAGTCCCGGCCCGTACCGCCGGTCATACCGGAGACCGAGCGCGACAAGCGCCGCTACCAGGGGGCCGAGATCCGCCGCACCCACCGGCTGGCCCGCCGCCGCGCGACCAAGGAGCTGCGCCACGAGCTCGATGGATCGGATACCGGCTAACGCGTCCATGCTCATCCCTTCGTTGGGTGTGGTGGCGGACGGATTGGTGATCAGTGCGGGGGCTGGTGGGGGCATGGCTCATACCTTCCGTGGTGTCGGATTTCGCCTTGTACGCTCGACCGCGGCGGGCCGGTCCGGGGTCCACATCACTCCGGGGCGGCCCGTTTTGTGTCTGGTCAGACGTGGTAGCGCACTGTCATGACCCCTTCACCTCGGCCCGCACGGTCTTGCCGAACGGGGCGTCGTCCACTCCCCACGAGCCGGGGCGCAGCGCGTCGAGGATGATCAGGCCGCGCCCGCGGTCGCGTTGTGCGGACGCGGGACGGAGGCGCGGGCGACGGCGTACGGGGTCCCGTACCTCGACACGCGTCCGGGTGTCGTCGACGCTGAGCGTCACCCGCAGGGAGTCGCCTGGTTCGGTGCCGTACCGAACCGAGTTGGTGACCAGTTCGCACACCACCAGGACGACCGCGTCGATGTGGTCCTCGGATGCGCCCGGAACGTGGTACGCGATGAACTCGCGTGCGAACTCGCGGGCGGCTTTGGGGGATTCGAGATCCTTCGCCAGTAACAGAATCGGCGACGGACCGTCTGGCAGTGAGCTGCTGGCGGGCAGAACGGCCCGCCGTCGTTCGATCATGCCTGTCCCCTCACGGGAAAGCGCCGCAGCGCGCACTGGATTCCGTAGCGCTGTGACGATGCAGTTGCGTTACGTCACATCAGATTGCTCCCTCGGCGCTCGCTCGCGCAAGTCATCCCACACTTTCGTAGAAAATTGCATATGGCGATGCTATGGGAGTGCAGAGTGTCAAGTGCGCAGGTGACAGCCGAAGTAGAGGCACGGCAGACTGTCGAGCAAGTCATTGGATCGGAGGGGGCGAACGTGAGTGCGCCTACAGTGCGCCGTCGGCGCCTCGGTGCGAAGTTGAAGGCGTTACGGGGCGAACTCACCCTCGAAGAGGTCGCGGAGAAGTCCTGCGGCCGGTTCGTCTCCTCGAAGTTGTCGAGGATCGAGACGGCCAAGAGTCCGGCCAAGGCGAAGGATGTCGAGGCCCTGCTCGACCTGTACGTCGAGTTGGGGCGCGAGGTGAGCGACGAACTTCGCGCCGCGCTGCTCACGCTCACTAAAGAGGGGTCTCAGCGCGGTTGGTGGCACTCGTACCGGGGTGTCCTCACGCCTGTGTATGAGGACCTGATCAGCCTTGAGGCCGAGGCCGAATCGGTCTCATCGTGGCAGCTGGGCGTGATTCCCGGCCTGCTCCAGACCGGTTTGTACGCCCGCGAGATCATCCGGGCGACGGCCATGTCCGAGGCGGTCGAGGCGCGCGTCGACGCGCTGGTCGAGGTCCGGCTTGCGCGTCAGGCGGTGCTCACCCGCGATGCCCCGCTCACCCTCTGGGCGATCATCGTCGAACAGTCCCTGCGTTCGACCTCGGATGTAGACGGCCTCATGCATGAGCAACTGGGTCGGCTGCTCGCCATGGGACAGCGACCGAACGTGAACATTCAGGTGTTGCCCGCCAACGCGTCGTTGCACGTCGGACAGTTGGGCAGCTTCACGATTCTGGGGTTCGGCCCGCATGCTGACCTCGACGTCGTCCACATGGAAGGGCTGACCTCCGCCCTGTACGTCGAGGAACGCGACCAGGTCGCCGCGCACCGGGATGCCTGGCAACGGCTGACCTCCGCCGCGCTCTCGGTCGAGTCGTCGGCGGATCTGATCGCAGAGATAAGGAAGAACACATGAGCCATGTAGACGACGCCTCCGCCCTTCCTGTGACGTGGTGGAAGTCCTCGTTCAGCGACAGCGGGGCGCAGTGCGTCGAGTGCGGCGTCGTCGACGCCGAGACGGTGGCCGTTCGGGACAGCAAGCGCCCGAACGGCCCCGCGCTGCTGTTCCCCCGCGAGGCGCTGTCCGCGTTCGCCGCTGCTGCTGCCTCGGGGGAGTTCGGCAGCGTCGAGTAAGTGCGCCACCTGCACAACGACGGCCCGCCCCCGTGGTATTCGGGGCGGGCCGTCATCGTGTGCGTCGACCGGAGCCTACGGGAGCAGGCGATCGAGGGAACTCGTCAACGCCCCCCATGCGGACCATGAGCGACTGCGCGGGGCGTTGCTAAACGCGCGGGTGGCGAACTGCCGCAAAGGCGGGCAACGCCGATCACGCCGACCAGAGCGCCGACGGACGGCAGAGGACACCGGGCTTCGTCGAGCGATCCTTGCGACGTTCACCCGAGACCGGGTGGTGCCATCCTCAAGGCCTGCAGAATCCGGCGGTGTCTACGCAGCAAGTCGCTGCGCGCTACCCACAAGGCGAGCAAGAATCCATGCTATGAATCAGGGGCTGGTGGCTCTTCTAGGGGCAAGCGTGGCAGTCGTAGGAACGTTGGGCACCGGCGGCCTGACGTACATAGCGACCCGTCGCCAAGCAGGGGATCAGGGGGAAATGGAGCATCGTAAACAGTTGCGCGAAGAGCGCCGCGATTCTTACAGGAAATTTCTGGAGGCTGCCGAGCCTCTGGACCGGGCGATTTTCGCTCTTGTCGAGCAAGCGCGCATTCAGTTGGAATTTGATTCGCAGTTTGCTAGGGACGTAGTGCAGGATGCAATGGAGGGCCTTGAGTCGGCGTCACACGCTCTCTATAGAGAGCGTGTGAGTGTTGCGCTGGCGGGGCCGGATGCGGTTGGTTCTCTCGCTCATGAACTCTGGGATTGCGCGGCAGTCCTGCAAACCTCGTTATCGTTCTACCTGGCGGGTGGATTAATGACTGCGGGCGAGTTTGAGGCCGCTGTTGATGGCATTGAAGTCGCCAAGACGGCGTTTGTTGAAGGTGCGCGAAAAGTACTGGAAGCTGCCCCGTAGCTGATATGAATCAGCTCTCGCGCTTTCCTGCTCATGTCTTCTTGGTGGGATCGGTGGGTCCAGGGGGCCTGGGTATGACTCGTTTCTTTTGCAGTTCGCATGGCTTAGGAAGCTTGGCTGCCCGGAGCGAGGCGGAAGTCCAAGCCGGTTAGATTGAGTTCGCGGGCGATCTGGACTCCGAGTATTTGCCTTGGTGTGTTACCGGAGAGCCTGCTTGCGGTCGGTATCGGTGATCGTCTTGCGAACGGCCCACCTCTCGGGTACGCCAACGGCCCGGGCCGAAACGAGGCCAGATTCAGAACGTGGGGCAGAGGTTCGCGTGTACGGCCTTGACGATAAGCGTGGCGGTGGCTTGCCCGAAGCCCTCCGGGTGACTGGGGGAGGTGAACCGTTGGTTCGCGAGGTCAGCCTGCTTCGCGGCATCCTTCGGGAAGTTGTGAATGGTGCTGCACTGGTCGCGGCCTCTGCTTACCGCCTTGTCCTCGTCTCCGTCGACGATCCCAGGATCGATCGCGGTCAAGGCGCGGATGTACGCGGCTTGCGTTGCGGCGTCAGGCTTCGGCGGGATGCCGGTGGCGGTCTCGGCGTCCGTCTTGGGCTTCGCGGTCGTGGCCGCGGTCGTCGCCGAGGTTGCCGGTGCCTTCTCCGGCGCGTCCGTCTTGGAGTCGTCGCTGCCGCACCCGCTGAGTGCGGCGGTGAGGGCGACAGCGGCCAGAGTGGCGGCGGTTCTGCGGTGCATGGTTCCCCTACCCCTGTTGTGTACGTCCTGTGTGAGACGCGTGGGGGATCGGTGAGGTTGTACGGGATGGCGCGACGACATCCCGCTCCGGTCAGGGCGGGTCGATCAGGGTCAGGTCCGGGGGGACGAGGGTGGTGGATGTCATCAGGGCTCGGATCAGGTGGTCGTTGAGGGCGTTGCCGACCGGTTCGCCGACTTCCTCGCGGGTCAGATAGGGGACGCCGTCGCGGGACAGGGTCGTGCGGACCCGGTTGACCAGGTGCTCGACGCGTTTCTCGCGCCAGCCCGCGCCCGGGCGCAGCTCGGCGAGGTGTTCGGCGGTCTGCCGCCAGGTGAGGGGCTGGGGGCGGGGCTCGTGGCGCAGGTAGCGCTGGCCCAGGACGACGAGGGCGAGCTTCTCGTCTTCGGTGAGCAGCCACACCCGGGGCGGGCGGGTGACGTCGCCGGGGCGGGGTGGGGGCGGTGCGTCCTCGGGGCCGGTGACGAAGACCTCCAGGAGGTGTTCGCGGTGGCCCGAGCCGCGGACGAACAGCGGGGTGTAGCCGGTGGCGAGGGGGAGCGGTTCCTCGCCGGTGAACAGCAGCCGGGCCGGGCAGCGGAGGGGGAGCCGGCCGGTGCTGGTCACCCACCAGCGGCCGTCGCGGTGGGTCAGCTTGCCGTGGCGGCGGCTGACCCGGGCGTCGTCCTCGCCCAGGCACACATGGACCTCGGGCCGGTTGCGGCCGAAGATCAGCTCGCGGCCGTCGCCGGGGCCCAGCGTCATGCCGCCGGTGAGGGCGAGGGCGAAGACGGTGCCGGGCACCGGGGAGGTCACGCCGCGGGCGAGACTGCCGTGGGTGGCCGGCAGCGCGCGGAGGGGGCCCGGCGTGGTCATGGCGTGCTCATGGCGTCGGGAGTTTCTTCGCGGCCGTGGCGGCGAGCGCCTTCGCGGTGCGGCAGAGCTTCCGGGGCGGCTGCGGTCCGTAGGCGTTCAGCGTCATGAGTTCGACGGTGGGGTCGCCCAGGGCGTTGCGGTACGAGCGGTGGAGTGTGCGGACGACGCAGCTGTCGTCGCCGAAGTCCGCCGGGGTCACGGTGGTCTTCCGCCCGGCGAGGACCGTGGGCTGCCCGTCGTCCGTGTCGAACGTGCTGCTCCGGTCGAATTCCAGCTCCACTCCGGTGTCGCCCGAGCCGTCCTCCCACTCGCACCGCCAGTTCCCGAAGCCCGGGTCCGAGGGCCGCGCCCCGACGCCGGGGAGCCGCCGCAGCGCGGTGGCGTCGAGCAGTTCGCACGCGTTCACCCGGGCCAGGGAGCGCGCGTTCGGCGCCGAGGTGCGCCGGGGGACCTGGCCGCGGTCCAGCACCGCGACGGCGTGATCGGTGGCGGCGTCGCCCAGTGCGCACGGGTCGGGGGCGGGGGAGCCGAGCCGTTTGGCGATCACCCGGATCTGTTTGCGGTCGGCGAGCGCGAGGGTCCGCTCGCAGATGTCGCCGTCGCGCGGGGACGTCATGACCGTGACGTTGCCGATCCTTCGGGCGGGCCGTTCGTCGCCCGGCTCGGCCGGATCGGCGTCGAAGTTGATCTGTACGTCCGCGACGTCGTCACCGCTGTCGCCGTGTAGGAGGACGTCGCATCGGTCCAGCTCCCCGTAGTCCGGGTCGAGCTCGGTCTCGCCGAAGCGGCTCAGTGACGCCGCGTCGAGCAGGGCGCAGGGGTCGGCCGTCCGGGCGTCGCCGATGGTGCCCGCCCGGCGGGCGGCAGAGGGCTTCGCGTCGCCCGTGCCGCGTCCGCCGGGGGAGTCGCGGGAGTCGTCGGAGGAGCCGCCGGACCAGGGGCCGAAGAGGGCCAGGCCGGTCGCCAGGGCCGCCACGGTGACCAGCGCGGTCGCGGTGATCACCACCCCGCGGCCCGGGCGGCGCCGGGCCCGGCCGCCCGCGGGCGGCGGCAGCAACCGCAACGTGCGGAGGGTGCGGAAGGTCCGGTTCAGCGCGTGCGGTTCCGCTGGGGGTACGGCCGCGGTGGGCGCGGCGGCTGTAGGTGTGGCGGCCTGCCGCAGCAGCCGCAGCGCCTTGGTCGCGGCGGGACGCTGCCCCGGCTCCACCTCCAGCAGCGCGGCGAGCGGTTCGCCGAGCGGTCCGGCCCGGTGCGGGGTCGCGATGGAGCCGTCGATGGCCCGTGCCACGTATGCCATGGGGTGGGCGGCCTCGCCGTACGGCGACCGGCCCTCGACCGCCGCGAAGAGCGAGGCGCCCAGCGAGAAGATGTCGGACTTCCGGTCGGCCGTGCCGCCCCGGGCCACCTCGGGCGGCAGATACGGCGGCTTGCCCTGCACCCCGCCGGTCATGGTGATGGTGACCTCGCTCCACAGCGCCCGGGAGATGCCGAAGTCGGTCAGCTTGGCGACCCCGTCCCCGGTGACCAGGATGTTCTCCGGGGTGACGTCGCCGTGCACCACACCCTCGGCGTGGGACGTCGCCAGGGCGGCCGCGATCTGGCAGCCGATGGAGGCCGCCTCCTCCGGGGAGAGCGGGCCGCGCTCCCTCACCAGCTCCGCGAGGCTGGCGCCGGGCACGTACTCCATGACGATCCAGCAGACGTCGTACCCCTCGCCGAAGCGGCCCTCGCCGGAGCCGCCCTCCACGGAGCCGCCCTCCACGAAGTCGAAGACCGCGACGATGTTCGGGTGGTGCAGCCGCGCCGCGTTGCGCGCCTCTTTCTTGAGCCGCTGTGCGGCGCGCTCGTCGTCCGGGCGGGCGCACTTGACCGCGACCCGCCGGTCCAGCAGCTCGTCGTGGGCCCGCCAGACGATGCCCATCCCGCCTCTGCCGATGGGCTCCTGGAGGAGATACCGGCCCGCGATCCTGTCCCCGGCTCCTGTCCTCACCACGTACCCCCGTACCCCGCCTTGGTCAGGACACGGAGAGTACTTCAGTCGTCACTCAGCTGAACAGGGCTTCGCTAGGCGCACGAGACCTCGTCGCCGGTGACGGCGGCGATGCCGGGCCGGTCCCGGCGCGGGTCCTCGGTGCGTACCGGGCGCACGTCCTTGTAGTCCGCGCCGACCGTGACCTGCATGACCCCGCCCTGCCCCGGCACCGGCTTCAGCTGCGCACCGGGCAGCGCGGCGGCCAGGGTGCGCACCGAGCGGTCCCAGACCGGGTCGTACGTGATGACCGTGCGCGCCAGGTCCTTGGTGGCCGCGTCGGCGGGGGAGCCGGTGGTGGCGAAGCCGGTGGCGTGCAGCGCCCGGTCCGCGCGGCGGGCGAGCCCGGCGGTCCCGGTGCCGTTGAGCACGTGGACCCGGACCTGCTGCGGGCCCACGTCGACGATGGTGGCCTTGGGCCGTGCGTGGTGGCTGGTCAGCGGCCGGTCCGCGCGGATGGCGTCGAACAGCTGCTCGGCCCTGGGCCGGTCCCAGTGGAGCGTGGAGCCGACGCCCTTGAGCTGCCGCCCGGGCAGAACCACCGGGACCGAGGCGAACTCGGAGGACGCCGGGGTGAGGCCGTTCATGGCCCGGCCCAGCGCCATCAGGTCCTCCGCGCCGAAGCCGTGGTCGGCGCGGACCGAGCCGAGCAGGGTGGTGGCGACGGTGTTGAACCGCACCGGGTTCAGCAGGATGCCGCTCGCCGTCGTCTGGTGGAGCACCGAGGCCAGGAAGCGCTGCTGGCGCTGGATACGGCCGAGATCGGAGGTGCCGTCGGTGTGCCGGGAGCGGACGTACTGCAGCGCCTGGCCGCCGCCCAGGACATGGGCGCCGGGCGGCAGGTCGAGGCCGGTGTGGTCGTCCTTGAGCCGCCGGGCCGTGCACACCTTCACCCCGCCGACCACGTCGACGGTCTTCATGAAGCTGGTGAAGTCGACCTCCAGATAGTGGTCGATGTGCACCCCGGTCGCGTGCTCGACGGTGCGCACGGTCAGGCTGGGCCCGCCCTCGGCGTACGCGGCGTTGAGCCGCTGCGGATGGGCGCGGCGCTGCTTCCCGGCGCGGTCGGTGTACGTGGGGATCACGGCGTACGAATCGCGCGGGAGGCTGACCAGGGAGGCCCGGCGGCGGTCCGCCGACAGATGGACCAGGATGATCGTGTCGGTGCAGTGGCAGGGCGCCCCGCCGAGCCGGTACAGCGCCTTCTCCTGCGGGGTGATCCGGTCCCGGCCGTCGGTGCCGACGACCAGGAAGTTGACGCCGCCGCCCGCGCTCTTCGGCCGGTCGTCCAGGCCGCCGAAGGCGTCCACCCGGTGGATGCCGGATTCCAGCTCCCGGACCAGCAGATGCCCGATCGCGCTGACGGCCAGCACCAGGCACGCGACGAACAGGGCGATCCGCAGCCCCCAGCGACGGCGGCGGCCGGAGCGGGACCGGGGACGGGGGCGCGTCGATCGGGCCGGTGCACTCACCGAAGGAGACCTCCGTGAACGGGCCCGGCGTGAACGGGCCCGGGCGGGGCGCTGGCGGGTCGGAACCGGCCCGGGCGGGGTCTTGGCGGGTCGGAACCGCTGTCACGGTAGGGCCATACGATGAGCGTCCCGGCGCCCCACGCCGCCCGTACCGCCCGCTGCCACCCGGGCGGCGCGTTCCGGTGCCGCCATTCGCGGTACCGTGGGCCCGCTACTGCAGTCTCCTGGGGGCCCGGCCCCCGAAACCCCGAGGTGCCATGGACCCCCGTCAGCTCCCGGCCGTCTCCGTGATCATGCCGGTGCTCAATGAGGAACGCCATCTGCGCAACGCCGTGCGGCACATCCTGGAGCAGGAGTACGACGGTGAGATGGAGGTGGTGATCGCGGTCGGTCCGTCCTCGGACCGCACTGAAGAGATCGCCGCCGAGCTGGCCGCCGAGGACCCGCGGGTGAACACCGTGCCCAACCCCACGGGCCGCACCCCGGCCGCGCTGAACGCCGCGATCAAGGCGTCCCGCCACTCCGTGGTGGTCCGGGTCGACGGGCACGGCATGCTTTCGGCGAACTACATCGCGACCGCCGTGCGGCTGCTGGAGGAGACCGGCGCGCAGAACGTCGGCGGCATCATGTACGCCGAGGGCGAGAACGACTGGGAGCGGGCCGTGGCCGCCGCCATGACCTCGAAGATCGGCGTCGGGAACGCCGCCTTCCACACCGGCGGTGAGGCCGCCCCCGCCGAAACGGTCTACCTGGGCGTCTTCCGCCGCGAGGCGCTGGAGCGGCAGGGCGGCTACAACGAGGAGTTCATCCGCGCCCAGGACTGGGAGCTGAACTTCCGCATCCGTGAGGCGGGCGGGCTGGTCTGGTTCTCGCCCGACCTGAGGGTCTCGTACCGCCCGCGGCCGAACGTGCGGGAGCTGGCCAAGCAGTACCGGAACTACGGGCGCTGGCGCCATGTCGTCGCCCGCTTCCACCAGGGCTCGATCAATCTGCGCTACCTCGCCCCGCCGACCGCCGTGGTGGCCATCGCGGCGGGCGCCGTGGTGGGCGCGGCCGTCACCCCGTGGGGCTTCCTGGTCCCGGGCGGCTATCTGGCGGCCATCGTCGCGGGCTCGATCCCGGCGGGCAAGGGGCTTCCGGTGGGGGCCCGGGTGCGGATTCCGCTGGCGCTCGCGACCATGCACATGACGTGGGGCTGGGGCTTCCTGACCAGCCCCCGGGCGCTCGCCAAGAAGGTCATCGCCAGCCGCCGCCCGGCGGTCATGGCGCAGGGCTAGAAGCGCTGACGACTTAAGGGGCCGGACCAGGTGGTCCGGCCCCTTACGCCGTGCGCGCTCAGAAGCTGTAGTCCGGGTTGACCGTCATGCACGCCTTCTTGTCCTCGCCGTTGAGCGCGTCGGCGCTCTCCGGCGTCTTGTCGTCGTCGGCTGCGGCCGCCCCGGCCTTCGGGTAGGCCGTGCCCGCGCGCCAGTCGTTGCCGACCACCACGGTCACGTCCTGCACCGACTTCGAGGACTTCACCGCGCTCTTGGGCAGCCCCAGAGCCTTGGCCACGGCGAGCGCGTCGCCCTGCTCGGCCTCGTTCGGGTAGGCCACGGTGGTGTCGGCCTGCGAGATGAGCACCGTGTTCGCGGCGGCCTTGGTGTAGCCGAGCCCGATCAGCTCATTGGTGATCACACCGGCCCGGCCGGAGACGGGCCCGTACACCATGGAGGCGGTGCCGTTCTGCACGACGACCGGGACCTCGCTCTTGGGCGCGGTGGGGGCCGGGGTCTTGTCGGGCTTCTTCTTGTCCTTGCCGTCCAGCGCGGTGTCGTTGCGCAGCAGCGCGAAGGTCTGCTCGGCGTCGCCGGGCTTGGGCTCCACGAACTGCTCGTCCGCGCTGTACTGCCAGGGCATGGTGACCATGGTGGTGCGCTCGGTCGGCACCCGCTTCAGGTCGTTGCCCAGGTTGTAGAGCTTCTTGACGTCGCCGAGGCCGTGGTCGACGGTCAGCGCGTCGGTGGCCGCCTCCGCCAGGTCCATGAGCTTGCCCGGGTCGCTGAGCTTGGTGCCCTTCTTCAGCTGACGGATCATCGAGCTCATGTACATGTGCTGGGCCTTGGCCCGGCCGATGTCGGTGTTGTCCTCGAAGCCGTAGCGGGTGCGCAGCCACTGGAGGGCCTGGACGCCCTTGACGGAGTGGGTGCCCTTGGTCAGCCGCAGCCCCGAGCCATGGCCCTTGCTGTCATGCGAGTAGACGTTGTCCTTCACGCACACCGGGACGCCGCCGACGGCGTCCGCCATGGAGACCACTCCACTGAAGTCGATCATCATGAAGTGATCGATGTATATGCCGGTCAGTTCCTTCCAGGTGGCCACCGTGCAGCCCGGACCGCCGTGCTGGAGCGACTGGTTGATCGCCGCCTCGGTCTTCGGGTAGACGCGCCCGCCGTCCGGGTCGGTGCACCGGGGGATGGTGACCCGGGTGTCGCGCGGAATGCTGATCACCGACATGTTGCTGCGGTCGGCCGAGACGTGCACCAGCATCTGCACATCGGCCAGCGGCTTGCGGTCGGCGTCCTGCTTGGCGCCGCCCAGCTCGACGTTCTCCGCGGTGTTACGGCCGTCCGAACCGATCAGCAGTATGTTCAGCGGAGTCTGCCCGGCGGCGTTCGGCTCGGGCTTGCCCAGCTTGCTGTCGCCGAGGTCGAGGGCTTCCTTCTTCAGATTGCCGTTCAGGTGGTTGTAGTACACATAACCGCCGGCTGCCGCGCCCAGGACCAGCACGGCGAGCGCCAGGGCGCTCCACCGCACCATCCTTAACCCCCGGCCGCCCTTGGCCGTGGTCCGCTGACCGCCGTGGCGGCGCCCCGCGTCGCCGGACGCGGGGCCTTCTCCTCCGGGCGGGCTGTCACCCTCACCGGTGCCGCGGGGTTCGGGCACGGCTTGCCGCCGCCCCTCCCCCCGCACACTGCTCTGCCGCATCGGGCCCCTCCCCGTACTTCTGTGCTCGTCCGGACCGATGGGCGAGGGCGCTCCGACGGGCCGGGAGTGGTCACTTGGCGCAGACGTTCTTGTCGTCGGCCTCGACCTTCTGAATGTCCTTCGGCGCCTGGGCCGGAGCGGAGATGGGAGTTCCCGCGCCCTTGAAGTCGGCGCCGAGCGTCAGTGTCATCTCCGCCCTGGGGGCGGCGTCCTTCGTGCCTTGCTTCATCGCGGACGAGGGCAAGCCCATGCTGTCGGCCAGCCGGCGTGCCTGGTCCGCCTGGTTGGGAGCGTACTCCAGAGTGGTCTTCTCCAGATCTGCCGGAGCGTTTCCGCCGTTGCTGGTGAGCGGCATCCCCTCGATGTTCTGCATCCAGTCGAGGGTCTCCTGGGCGGCTCCGGTCTGCCCGCTGCCGTTCAGCACCTTGGCCCGGACCTCCGACGCGTCGGCCTTCGGCCCCTTGAGGAGGGCCGCCTGCTTGTCCTTGGCGGCCTTCTCCTTCTTCTTCACCTCGGTCAGCGACACATCCTGCTGGACCATGGTGAACAGCGGCTCGGCCTTGGTCTGGTCGAGGAGCACCGTCGCGCCGTCGTCGTTGTCGACGACCGGAACCGTCGTGAAGGTCATGTTCTTCAGGTTGACCTTGCCGAGCGCCTTCCCCAGCGAGACCAGCTTGTCGACGGTGCCGATGCCGGTGTCCACGGTGAGCGCCTTGGTGGCAGTGTTGGCCAGGCCCCACATCTTGTTCGGGCTGCTGAGCGTCCCGTTCCCCTTCATCTTGCGCATCATGGAGCTGAGGAACTGCTGCTGCAGCTTGATCCGGTCCAGGTCGCCGCCGAAGCCGACGGTGTGCCGGGTCCGGACGAACGCCAGCGCGTCCTCGCCCTTGATGTTGTGACGGCCGGCCGACAGCTTCAGATGCGACTTGGGGTCGTCGATGTCCTTGGCGAGGCAGACGTCGACCCCGCCGACCGCCGTGGACATCGACTTGACGGCGTTGAAGTCGGCCATCATGAAGTGGGTGATGTCCAGCCCGGTGATCTTCTCGGCCGTCTTCATGGTGCAGCCGGGGTCGCGCCCCTCCTGCCCCAGGCTGGTGTTGAAGCGCACCTCCTGCTCGCCCGGGACGACCTTCTCCGAACCGTCCTCCTGCTTGGTCGTGCAGTCGGGGATGTCGGTCACCATGTCGCGCGGGATGGAGAGCACCGTCGCGTTGGTCCGGTCGCCGGAGACATGCATGACGAGCGTGGTGTCGGCGTGGCCGACGCTCCCCGCGTCCCCGTAGCCCTCGTTCCCCTTGCCATCACGCCGGTCGGTGCCGATGAGCAGGATGTTCATCGGTCCGTCGGTGACCGCGGCGTTGTTCTCGCCGATGTCCACCTTGCTGATGTTCCCGTTGAGGTGCTGATAGACGAAGTACGCCGCGGCGGAGCCGCCCACCAGCACGAATGCCAGGGTGCCGCTGCCCCAGTACAGCGCCTTTCTCGTCTTCGTCTTCTTCGGTTTCGGCTTTCGCCTGCTCGCGGGAGCCGCCGCCTTCTCCGGCTCCCGTTTCGCCGCCGCCCGCCTGCGCCCCCGTGGTTCGGACTGGGGGGTGCGACGGCGGCCTGCGGTTCTGGGGGCCGGGTGGGGCTCGGCGGCCGAGGCCGTCTCCCCCGCAGGGTTCAGCCTCAGCTCATAGTTACCGGTGTTCGGGTCGAACACCCACTGATCGGCGGGGTCGATGTCACCGTCCCGCCCAGGGCCTTGCGCGTCCACGGTCGCCTGTGTCCTCCGTCGGTGCCACGCGGGCGCCTCCCCCTCAAGGCGCTCGGTCCGTCTTCATATACAGTGCGCGGTCACATCTCGGAGCGGCGCACCGGATCGCTCACACTATCCGCCCGGATCGGCGTCAAGCGACGCCGGTGACAAATTCCACTTCCCTACAACTGGGCAATCTGCCCAATCCTTTCGAGATTCTTCACGAGTCCAGGCGCTTCCCCATGACTGCCTTTACTCGCAGATGTCACGTGCCGCGGTGGTTCCTTGGTACGGAGTGCGGTCCGCGCCCTTGGGGTCCTCGCCGTGGGCGGCCGTGACGGCTCGCGTCACCGACACCGGGCGGTCCAGGCGGAGTTGCTTGAACAACCGGTCGGCGTCGGGCTGGACGAGTTCATCACGGTTCTTGTTGTACGTATACGGCTGTCGCGGAATCGTCAGGAAACGGATCTTGTCGCGTGGGATGTCCCGTACCCCGCGCACCAGCCCGTACAGGTCCTTGAGGGTGTCCAGACCCGGGTCCGTGGTCAGCGCGGAGGTCGCCGCGCTGAGCACGGGATACAGCTTCGCCGGATTGAGCAGCACACCATTGCTCTGCACTTTCTTCACAAGGGAGCTGAGGAACTCCTGCTGCCGGGCGATGCGCTCCGTATCGCTGCCGTTACCGATGGAGTAGCGGGCGCGGACATAGCCCAGCGCCTTCTCCCCGTGCAGAACCTGACGGCCCGAGGGCAGCCGCAGATGCGCGTCGTCGTCGTCGACCGGCTCCGTGAGGCACACCTCCACGCCCCCGACCGCGTTCACCAGCTTCTTGAAGCCGCTGAAGTCCACGATCACATGGTGGTCCACCCGGATGCCGGTGAGCTTTTCCACGGTACGGATCGTGCAGGCCGCGCCGCCGAACTCGAACGCCCAGTTGAACTGGGCGAACCGGGCCGCCAGCCGGCCGCCGCCGTTCGGCCGGTCGCAGTCCGGGACGTCCACCATCAGGTCGCGCGGGATGGAGACGGCGGTCGCGCTCTTGCTCCCGGCCTGGAGGTGCAGCAGGATCGTGGTGTCCGAGCGCTGGGTGCCGGTGTCCTTGCCGTACTTGCCGTTTCCCTTGCCGCCCCGGTTGTCGGAGCCGATCACCAGGATGTTCTGCGCGTCGCGCACCACCGACACCGGCCGCTCGGCCTCGTACTTCCTCAGCTCGTCCGCGGTCCGGGTGTCGGTGCGGATGTTGCGGTCGAGGCGTTCGTAGAACCACCACCCCGTCCCGGCGACCGACAGCACCAGCAGGGTCGCGCCCAGCGCGACCACGCGCGGCCAGCGGCGTCTTCGCCCCGGCGCAGGCGCCGGCTCTTGGCCGTCAGTCGTCACGTCCGCGTCCTCCCGCCCCGTCTCCCGCCCGGCAGCGGACGGGAGCGGTATCGCGTGCTGGGCCGATCATTAGGACAGACATGCGAACCCCGCACATGGTTGTACGTATCCGTCGATCATCGCGCGGGGTGCACGCCGGGGCGCGCGGGCTCGGCCCGGCAGTCCGCCGGACGGGTCAGACGGTCCGCCGGGCTGCGGGCTTCGGGAGGACGAAGGGCCGCTACACGGTGACGCGCTCGCTCTCCCTGCGCTCCGCGAGCCCCTTCTCGTCCAACTGGTCCAGATGGCGGCACAGCACCACCGAGCCGCCCGCCGCCAGCGGCGCGTACAGCCCGTACGACAGCCCTTCCCAGCCGTCGTACGGGAGCCCCGACAGCAGCCGGGAGCCCGGTGCGAGCCCGTGCCCGGCCGCGTCCGCGCGCGCCCGCTCCACCAGCTCCGCGCCGGTCAGCTCCACTCCGGCGACCGCCAGCGCGGGCGCGGCCGGGTCCACCGGGGCGTACGGCGCGAAGCGGTCGCCCTGGCTCGGCACCTCCACCGCGTAGTCGGCGAACCCCTGCGGCGGCTGCGGGAACCGGCCGCCCAGGGGGCGCAGGGCGAGCGCCATCCGCTCCCCGGAGCACGCGCGCGCCTTCTCCAGGGTGTCGGGTCCGCTCACCACCACATCGGCCGCGGCCGGATCGCCGCCGACGTCCGCGAGGACCCCGACCGACGAACAGGCCAGCAGCCACACCGCGGTCTGCCAGTGGGCGGGCAGCAGCAGCGCGACCCGGTCACCGGGGGCCACGGCCAGATCGTCCTGCAGCAGATTGGCGGTCTTCGCCACCCAATTGGCGAACGTGGCCACGGAGAGTTCGACGCGCTCGCCCGTCGCGTCGTCGTAGAAGGTCACGAGGGGACGGGCGGGGTCCGCGGCGAGCGCGGATCGCAGCAGGTCGGCAGGGGTGCGATCGGTGGCGTTCATCCGCGCAAGGGTACGCGCCCGACACGCCGCGCCGGGGGGTGGCCGACTGTTCCAGTCGGCCCCTCACCGCGCGTCCGAATAGACACTTGTGTCACGATATGCACAGGATTTTCATCATGCGTGGATTCCTTGCGTCCTCGGTCGGCATCGTGTGCACCGCCGCCCTCGCCCTCCCGTCCGCCCTGGGTACCGCACATGCCCGGGCCGACCGTACTGGCCTCGTCGGCAGCACCCGGTCGTTCCCCCTGCTCCCACCCGCCGGTTCCGACCGGGCCATGGCCGCCCCCGGCGGCGACCGGGCGCTCGCCGCCCGCGACGTACCCCCCTTCTCCCTCGTCGGTGTCGTCTGGAACGACGCCTCCGCCGACCTCCGCGGTCGCGTCCAGGTGCGCACCCGGGCCGCCGCCACCGGCGCGTGGTCCGCCTGGCGCGACCTGCGGGCGTATGAGGACGACGCCCCCGACCCCGCCCCCGACCCCGCCCTCGACTCCGGTGCCTCCGGTGGTGCCGCCTCCGACGGGGGCGCGGGGCACCCGCGCGGCGGCACGGCCCCGCTGTGGGTCGGTGACTCCGACGGCGTGCAGGCCCGCGTGTGGTCCGCCCGGTCCGCCGGTGCGGCTCCGGACGCCCTCCCCGCCGGGCTGCGCCTCGAACTCGTCAACCCCGGCGCAGCCCCCGCCCCGCCCCCGGCCCACCCCAGCCCCGCACAGCCGGTCAGCCCGCATCCGGCCGCGAACCCGCATCCGGCCGCGAACCAGCACCCCACCGCGAACCCGCACCCCGCCGCCAGCCCGCATCCGACCGCTGTCCGGCGCCCGACCGCCGTCCCGCATCCGGTTGGCGGCGGCCGGTCACCCGGCGCCCGGCCCGCGACCCCGTCCCCGCGTCCGCGTCCGTCCGGGGCCACCCAACTCCCCGGCGGTCAGGCCGAGTCCGGTGCCGCCCGCCACACCGCGCCCCGGCCGCGCATCATCACCCGCGCCGGATGGGGCGCCGACGAGACGGTCCGCGAGAGCGGCTACGTCTACAGCAAGACCGTCAAAGTCGCCTTCGTCCACCACACCGTGACGGGCAACAGCTACAGCTGCGCCCAAGTGCCCTCCGTTTTGCGCAGTATCTACCGCTACCACGTCCAGAGCATGGGCTGGCGCGACTACGGCTACAACTTCACCATCGACAAGTGCGGAAACATCTACGAAGGCCGCGCGGGGGGTGTCACCAAAGCCGTACTCGGGGCGCACACCCTCGGGTTCAACCAGGACAGCATGGGCGTCGCCGTCCTCGGTACCTACACCGCCAAGAAGCCCTCCGCCAAGGCCGTCAAGGCCATCGCCAAGCTCACCGCGTGGAAACTCGGCCTCTTCAGCCGGAATCCGCGCGGCACCACGCATCTGGTGTCCGGCGGCGGAAACAGGTACGAAAAGGGTGCCAATGTGAGGCTGCGCGTCATCTCCGGACACCGCGACGGCTTCGCCACCGAGTGCCCCGGGGAGCGCCTCTACAGCAAGCTCGGCTCCGTACGCAGCACAGCTGCCCGGCTCCAGGGGCGCTGACCAGGCGCGGTCCGGGCTTCTGCATACACTGGCCGCCGACCGGCGAGCCCCAGCAGGAAGCAGAAACTACGTGACCAAAGCGCCAGCAACGCCAGAAGCGATCCTCCTGGTCGGCGGCAAGGGAACGCGGTTGCGCCCCATGACGGTGCACACTCCCAAGCCGATGGTCCCGGCGGCCGGCGTTCCCTTCCTGACCCACCAACTCGCCCGCGCCCGCGCCGCCGGGGTCGAGCACATCGTGCTCGCCACCTCCTACCTCGCCGAGGTCTTCGAACCGTACTTCGGCGACGGCTCCTCCCTCGGCCTCCACCTGGAGTACGTGACGGAGGAGGAGCCGCTCGGCACCGGCGGCGCCATCCGCAACGTCGCGTCCCGGCTGCGCTCGGGCCCCGACGACCCGGTGCTCATCTTCAACGGCGACATTCTCACCGGCCTCGACATCCGCGCCCTCGTCGACACCCACTGCCGGACGGGCGCCGATGTCTCCCTCCATCTCACCCGGGTCGACGACCCCCGCGCCTACGGTCTCGTGCCCACCGACGAGCAGGGCCGGGTCACCGCCTTCCTGGAGAAGCCGCAGACCCCCGAGGAGATCGTCACCGACCAGATCAACGCGGGCGCGTACGTCTTCAACCGCTCCGTCATCGACGCCATACCCGCCGACCGGCCCGTCTCCGTCGAACGCGAGACCTTCCCCGGCCTCCTCGCCGCGGGCGCCCACCTCCAGGGCATGGTCGACTCCACGTACTGGCTCGACCTCGGCACCCCGCAGGCCTTCGTCCGCGGCTCCGCCGACCTCGTCCTCGGCCGCGCCCCCTCCCCGGCCGTCCCGGGCCGCTGCGGCGACCGCCTCGTCCTGGAATCCGCCACCGTCGCGGGCGACGCCAAGCTCACCGGCGGCACGGTCATCGGACCGCGGGCCCGGGTGGGCGCGGGCGCGCGCATCGACGGCAGCACGGTGCTGGAGGGCGCCGTGGTCGAGGACGGCGCCGAGGTACGCGACTCCCTGATCGGCGCGGGCGCGCGGGTCGGCGCCCGTACAGTGCTGCAGGGCGCGGTCGTCGGGGACGGCGCCCTGGTGGGCCCGGACAACGAACTGCGCGACGGGGTACGGGTGTGGTGCGGCGTGGACATCCCGCCGGGCGCGGTGCGGTTCTCCTCCGACCAGTAGCCGCTTCGCACGGCGTGCGGGGGGTGCGGTTCCGGTGGGTGTTGGGTGCGACCCCGTCCCCTCCCCGCCGTCGCCCAACGCGGCTACATCGCGCGGAAGTCCCGTACCGCGAAGCGCGGGGCGCGCCGGGGCATCGCCCGGCCCGACAGCAGGATCAGCCGGGCCGCCCGGTGGCGCTGCCCGGCGTAGGGCGCGAGGAGTTCCAGCATCGCCGCGTCGTCCGTACCGCGTTCACCCGTGAGCGCGTAGCCGACCATACGGGGCAGATGCAGATCCCCGACCGTGATCGCGTCCGGGGTGCCGTTGCTGCGCTGGAGGGTCTCCGCCGCCGTCCAGGGGCCGATGCCGGGGATGAGCCGCAGACGCTGTGAGGCGGCGTCGAGCTCCATCGCCGCGGCCTCCTCCAGCCGCCGGGCGACCCGCACGGCCCGCACGATCGTCGCCGAGCGCTTGCCGTCCACCCCCGCCCGGTGCCACTCCCACGACGGGATCAGCGCCCAGGTCCGCGGATCGGGCATCACCCGCATGCGCTCCACCGGCCCCGGCGCGGGCTCACCGTGGCGCTGCAGCAGCAACCGCCAGGCCCGGTACGCCTCGTCGCTGGTGACCTTCTGCTCCAGGATCGAGGGGATCAGCGACTCCAGCACCAGCCCGGTCCGGATCAGCCGCAGCCCGGGGTTCCGGCGGTGCGCCTCGTGGACGAGCCGGTGCCGCGGGGTGAACGCGGACGGATCGTCGTCGTCGCCGAGGAGCGCGGGGAGACGGTCGAGCAGCCACTCGGCACCCGGCCCCCAGGCCTGGGCCTCGACGCCCTTGCCGTCCCGCGCGACGCGTACGGTCCCGGGCCCGGCCGGGGTCCGGCTGGCCCGCCAGAACGCCCCGTCCGCGTCGACACGGAACGCCGGATCTCCCGGCCCGCGCCGCAGCACACCGAGGTTCCGCGCGAGGTCGTACGCGCAGGAAGGCACCCACACACGACGTCCTACCACCCGGCCAGCCTAAGCCGGGGAGGGGGCGGGGGCGCTCCTGCCCCCGCCCGCCGAACCCTCACTACGCACCCGCACTCCGCAAACGCATCCGCACAACCCCCACACCGGCGCGCACCCCCACCCCGCGCGCCCCGGGCCCACAACCGAGACCCGCAATCGCGACCCGCAACCCACCACCGCAACCCGCACCCCGTACCCCGCAGTGGCAGCGCTACCGCACCGCCACGAACCCGTCCACGCCCCGCTCCGGCCGCGCCGCGGGCGCGACGGCCGGGTGGCCCACGGCGACCGCGCCCATCGGGTCCCACTCCTCCGGCAGGTCCAGCACCTCCCGCACCACCGGTCGGCAGAACATCGTCGACGACACCCACGCCGATCCCAGCCGCTCGCCCGCCAGCGCGACCAGCAGGTTCTGCACCCCGGCTCCGGCCGCGACCACGAACATCTCCCGCTCCGCCGCGTTCCGCCGCGCGTCCGGGTACGTATGGGCGCCGTCCGCGACCAGGCACGGCACCACCAGATACGGCGCCTTGCGCAGCACGTCACCCCGGCGCACCCGCTTGGCGACGGACTCCTCCGAGAAGCCGTCGCCCCGCAGGTCCGCGATCCACGCGTCCCGCATGGAGTCGAGCAGCCGCATCCGCGACTCCTCCGACTCCAGCAGCACGAACCGCCACGGCGTCGTGTGGTGCGGCGCGGGCGCGGTGACGGCGGCGGCCACGGCGCGCCGCACCGCCGCGCCGTCCACCGGCTCGTCGGTGAACTCGCGGACCGTACGGCGCAGGGTGACCGCTTCCCGGACGGCCTCCGAGGTGCCCAGCCGGAACATGTCGTCGGCGGCGCCGCGCAGCAGCGGCCGCGCCCCCGCGTCGGGCGCATCCGCGCCGGACTCATCCCCGGGCTCGTCCGCGCCGGATTTGTCCGCGCCGGGTTTGTCCGCGTTCAGGGACACCACATGCGGCAGCCCCCGCGCCACCGCCACCGGCAGCCCGTCCGCCTTGCCCTTGACCAGCTCCCCGGCGGCGGCCAGCTCGTCGGCGGTGGCGACGACGGTGGCGCTCAGCGCGTTGCCGTGCGCGTCGGTGCCGCCGCGCAGGTCGTCCAGGACGCGTACCCCGGCCGCGCCGATGGCGACGTCGGTGACCCCGTTGCGCCAGGGCCGCCCGAAGGTGTCGGTGACGATGACGCCGACGTCGACGCCGAGCGCGTCCCGCAGCCCGGTCCGGATGGCCCGGGCGGAGGCGTCGGGGTCCTCGGGGAGCAACAGGATGGTGCCGGTGGGGGTGTTGGAGGCGTCGACTCCGGCGGCGGCCATGACCAGGCCCTGCCGGGTTTCGACGATCCGGGTGCGCCCGCGCCGGGCGACGACCCGTACGGTCTCGGCGTCTATGGCGGCCTCGCGGTCGTCGCCCGCGACGACGCGCCCCTCCGCCTTGCTGACGATCTTCGAGGTGACGAGCAGGACGTCGCCGTGCGCGAGCCCCGGCAGGCCACCGGCGGTCGCGGCGTCGGCGATGAGCTTGGCGAGGTCGTCACCGGGCCGCACCTCGGGGATGCCGGGGAGGGCCCAGACCTGGTACGAGGAGATGCCCTGCGCGGGCGATGGGCTCATGCCCGGACCTCCTCGGCCAGCGCCAGCGCCTCGGTGGCCATGCGCGCTGTGGCCTGGGTGTCGCTCATCATCAGCGGGATGGCCCGGCAGCGGATTCCGGCCGCCTCGACCTCGTCGACCACCCCGGCGTCGACGGTGTCCACGAGCCAGCCGTCGAGCAGCCCGGAGCCGTAGTGCTTGGCGACGGCGGCGGCGGTGGACTCGACGCCGACGGCGGCGAGCACCTTGTCGGCCATGCCGCGCACGGGCGCGTCGCCGACGATGGGGGAGAGGCCGACGACGGGCACCCCGGCCTCGGCGATGGCCTCGCGCATTCCGGGGATGGCCAGGATGGTGCCGACGCTGACGACGGGGTTGGACGGCGGGAACAGGACGACGTCGGAGTCGGCGATGGCCTCCAGGACGCCGGGCGCGGGCTTGGCCTGGTCGGCGCCGACGGGGACCACGGCATGGGCGGGCACGGAGGCACGCATCCGGACCCAGTACTCCTGGAAGTGGATCGCCTTGCGGCCCTCGCCTTCAGGGGCATCGATCAGGACATGCGTCTCGACGCGGTCGTCCGTCATCGGCAGCAGCCGCACCCCCGGCTGCCACCGCGCGCACAGCGCCTCGGTGACGGCGCTGAGCGAATAGCCCGCGCTCATCATCTGCGTACGGACGATGTGCGTGGCGAAGTCCCGGTCGCCGAGGCCGAACCACTCGGGCCCCACGCCGTACGCCGCCAGCTCCTCCTTGACGGCGAAGGTCTCCCCGGCCCGGCCCCAGCCCTGCTCCTCGTGGATGCCACCGCCGAGGGTGTACATCACGGTGTCGAGGTCGGGGCAGACCTTCAGGCCGAAGAGGTGGATGTCATCGCCGGTGTTGCCGATGACGGTGATGTCGGCGTCGGGAACCGCCGACATCAGACCACGGAGGAAACGGGCGCCGCCGATGCCGCCTGCCAGAACCACAATGCGCATGGAGGACAGTGTCGCAGTCGGCTACGACATCGGAACCGTGCGGGGCGTGCTCAGCGCAGGACGTCGAGGGGGCCGGGGGCGGCCGTACCGGCGGCCGGGGTGGGGTGGGGCGGCATGTCGGTGAGGCCGGGGAAGTAGATGTGCAGGCTGACGGCGGGTTCGAGCGCGTCGTTGACGACGTCGTGCACGTATCCGGGCGCGAAGACGCGCTGTGCGCCGGCGCACAGCGTATGCCGTGCGCTGCCGTCCGCTCCCGCGCGCTCGGTCAACTCGCCCTGGAGCACGGTGAGTACGCCGGAGGAGCGCCCGTGGTCATGCGCTCCGCTGCTCTGGCCGGGCACCCAGCTGAGTAGCCAGACCTCATAGCCGGGGCCGGTGGACAGCCGGTGGTACCAGCGGGTCGTGGCGTCGTACCGGACGAGAGGCGCCCAGCTGTCGCGGTCGGCGGCGATGTCGCGGGCCAGTCCGGCGAAGCCGGAGACGGTGGTGGGGTGCGCGGGCGCGGGCGGCAGCAGATGCGGGATGGCGAGCGGGTCACCGGCGATCTGGACGTCGCTGTTCATGTGGGGGTTCCTCGGCGGGAAGTGCGGCGGTGCGCGAAGCGGAGCTGTGCGGGGTGACGCAGGGAGACGCGGAATGAACGCGAAGAGAAAGCTGGAGCTCAGAAGGGCATCAACAGCTGGAACAGCGACAGCGAGCCTGCACGGCGCAGCGGAACCCGTGGGTACGGGTCGACTGGGGCGCGTGGGTCACTGACATGCTGACAAGGACAGCGGGTCCTCGCCGCCCTGTCAACTTGATCTCCGGTTTGGCGGAAAACGTTCACCTCATCCGGTTGATGTGGAGGCAGAAAGGTTTGTGCCCGCGTTAGCCGGAGAGGTGGCGCAGCACTCGTCCCCGTATGCAACGGAAACGGCGTTCACGGCGTCCTCCACCGTGAGGTGAGAGGAGGAGCCGGAGGCGCCGGAGGACGGTGAACGGGAAACGTGTCGCGTTTAGGCCGATTTGAACACTTTCCGCGCAGCCTTGGTTCCGCAGAGTGAATAAGAGGCCCAATAGCAGATCTCGGCTTGACTGGCCCGGATCGGCGCACTTGTAATTTCACACGTGTCGTTCTGCCGGTTTGACCCACGGCACCAGGGCACGGGGACGGCACCGGGGACGCAAAAACAGACGAGGGGCGCACATGACCGAGTTGTTCCAGCAACTGCTGGTCGAAGAGGCGGACGAGGAGCTCGGTTGGCAGGAGCGCGCACTGTGCGCCCAGACCGATCCCGAATCGTTCTTCCCGGAAAAGGGCGGGTCCACGCGCGAGGCGAAGAAGGTCTGTCTGGCCTGCGAGGTCCGTTCCGAATGCCTTGAGTACGCCCTCGCCAACGACGAGCGCTTCGGCATCTGGGGCGGCCTCTCCGAGCGGGAGCGCCGTCGGCTGAAGAAGGCAGCGGTCTGACCGCATCAGCAGCGCATCCGTACCGCATCCGCACTGCATCCATACAGCTCACAGCCGAGCACGCGGTCCGTCCCCGGTTCACTGCCGACGGGAGGCGGACCGCCTGTCGTAGGCAGCCGTTAGTGTGGGGACCCGTCCGAGGCGCGCCAACGTCCCCCTGGGTCGGGCTCGTCCACCGCAGTCCAGCGAACCGGGGCCCGTACCTCGATGTCCGTGCACAGCCACCCGGCGGCCCCACACCCGGCCGCCTCCGCAGGATTCGCCGCCGCGCAACCGGCACCTGAGTTTCCGCGCCATGTCGTCACCGCCGTGCTCGTCGCGCATGACGGCGCCCGCTGGCTGCCCGACGCGCTGTCCGGCCTGCTCGGCCAGGAGCGGCCCGTGCAGAGCGTCGTCGCCGCCGACACCGGCAGTGCCGACGCGTCGGCCCGGCTGCTGACCGAAGCCCTCGGCGAGGAGCGGGTCCTGCACCTGGCGCGCCGCAGCGGCTTCGGCACGGCCGTCGCCGAGGCCGTCCGCGGCGCCCCGGTGCTGAGCCCCGAGGAGCTGCCGTACCTCAAGCGCCCCAGCGGCTGGGACCCCGTCAACCGCACCTGGCGCGACGACGCCTACGACATGCCGGAGCTGCCACACGGCGAGCCCATCCAGTGGCTGTGGCTGCTGCACGACGACTGCGCGCCCGCCCCGGACGCGCTCAACGAGCTGCTGCGGGTCGCCGACGCCGAGCTGCTGGCCAACCGCGAGGCCGCGATCATCGGCCCCAAGCTGCGCGGCTGGTACGACCGTAAGCAGCTGCTCGAAGTGGGCGTCAGCATCGCCCGCAGCGGCCGCCGCTGGACCGGTCTGGAGCGGCGCGAACAGGACCAGGGCCAGCACGACCAGGTACGGCCGGTGCTGGCGGTCTCCAGCGCGGGCATGCTGGTGCGCCGCGACGTATGGGAGCAGCTGGGCGGCTTCGACCCCCGGCTGCCGCTGATGCGGGACGACGTCGACCTGTGCTGGCGCGCCCACGCCGCCGGGCACCAGGTGCTGGTCGCGCCGGACGCCTCCCTGCGGCACGCCGAGGCGTCCGCGCGCGAGCGGCGCCCCATCGACTGCGTGGGCCGCTCCGTGGCGAGCCCGCACCGCGTCGACAAGGCCGGTGCCGTCTACACCCTGATGGTCAACACCCGGGGCGCGCTGCTGCTCTATGTGATGCTGCGGGTCGTCCTCGGCACCCTGCTGCGCACCCTCGCCTATCTGGTGGGCAAGGTGCCCGGCCAGGCGCTGGACGAGGTCACGGGCCTGTCGGGCACGCTGCTGCGGCCCGGGAAGATCAGCGCCGCGCGCAAACGGCGCGGCCGCCCGGCGACCGAGGCGAGCGAGCTGCGGCCGCTCTTCCCGCCCTCTGGCGCGACGGTGCGGGCGACGGCCGAGCAGATCGCCAGCAACTTCGGCGGGCGGTCGGAGCCCGAGCTGTCCTCGGGCGGCCGTCACGGTGCCGTCGAGTCCGGGCCGTCCGACGACGACGCCGACTTCCTGCAGATCGAGCAGTTCGCGCGGATCAAGCGGATCGCGCGCAAACCGGGCCCGATGCTGTTCGTCGTGCTGCTGGTGGTCTCGCTGGTCGCCTGCCGTGAGCTGCTGGGAACCGGCGCGCTCGCGGGCGGCGATCTGCTGCCCGCCCCCGCGAACGTGTCCGACCTGTGGGCGACCTACGTCGACGGCTGGCACCCGGTCGGCACCGGCGGCACCCAGAGCGCGCCGCCGTATCTCGCCGCCCTCGCGGCGCTGGCCACGGTCTTCCTGGGCAGCACCGGATTCACCCTGACCCTGCTGCTGGTCTGCTCGGTGCCGCTGGCCGGGTTCATCGCGTACTTCGCCTCCCGGCCGCTCGTCGAGTCCCGGCTGCTGCGCGCCTGGGGGAGCGTCGCGTACGCCTTCCTCCCGGCCGCGACCGGGGCGCTCGCGGGCGGGCGCCTGGGCACCGCCGTACTGGCCGTCCTGCTGCCGCTGATGGCGCGCGCGGCGGCGGCCGCGGGCGGGTTCCGGGCGGGCGGTACGAAGGGCAGGCTGCCGAGCTGGCGCGCGGCGTGGGCGTACGCCCTGCTGCTGACGTTCACCATGGCCTTCACGCCGGTCGTCTGGCCGATCGCGCTCCTGCTGTCCGCCGGGGTGCTCGTCCTGCGGTCCCGCCAGGGCGAACCGCTCGTGGCGTACGGGCTGCGCTTCCTGGCCGTCGTCCTCACCCCGCTCCTCGTGCTCGCCCCCTGGTCGGTCGATCTGCTCACCGACCCGGTCCGCTTCCTGAAGGAGGCCGGGCTCGACAGCGGCGGCGGCTCCGCGTCCGCCCTGGACCTGCTCGCGCTCAGCCCCGGCGGCCCCAAGGGCGCCGGCACGCTGCTGCTGATCGGCTTCGTACTGGCCGCGCTCGCCGCCCTGATGCGCGGCGAACGGCAGTTGACGGTGCGTACGGCATGGGTCGCGGCCCTCGCCGGGTTCCTCTTCGCGGCGATCAGCAACGGCTCCGCCTGGGCCGGTCCCGCGACCCTGGTCTACGGCCTGGCACTGCTGACCGCCGCCCTGGTCGGCGCCGAGGGCGCCCGGGAGCGCGTGGCGGCGCAGAGCTTCGGCTGGCGCCAGCCGGTCGCGCTGATCATCGCCCTCGCCTCGGCCGCCGCCCCGCTGTACGCCGCGGTCAGCTGGATGGTCAGCGGCGCGGACGGCCCGGTGTCGCGGCGCGAACCCTCCCAGGTCCCGGCCTTCGTGGCGGCCGAGAGCGCCACCAAGGACCAGGCCCGCACCCTGGTGCTCACCGGCAGCGACGCCCGCACCGACTACGCCCTGGTGCGCGGCGCCGGCGCCCGGCTCGGCGATGGTGAGCTCGCCGCGGCGGGCGGCGCCGACACCCGCCTCGACGACGTCGTGGCCCATCTGGTCGCGGGCTCCGGCGCCGACCAGACCACCCGGCTGGGCGCCTACGCGGTGCGCTATGTGTACGCACAGCAGGGCGCCCCGCACGACATGACGCGTGTGCTGAACGCGACGCCCGGCCTCACCCAGCTCAGCAAGGACCGCGCCGGCACCCTGTGGCGGCTCGACCAGCGGGTCGCGCGGGTCTCCATCGTCCCGCCCGGCTCCGGTTCCGGTTCCGGCTCGGCGGGCTCGTCGGCCGCGCCGGTGCCCGTGGCGGCCGGTCCCGTCGAGGCGCACACGACCATCCCGGACGGTGCGGACGGGCGCGTGCTGCGGCTCGCCGACCGGGCCACCGCCGACTGGTCGGCCACGCTCGACGGCAAGCCGCTGACGGCGAAGACGCTCGACGGCTGGGCGCAGGGCTTCGAACTCCCCGCGAACGGCGGGCGTCTCGACCTCACCTACGACACCCCGATCGCGCACACCGCGTGGATCTGGGCGCAGGGCTTCCTCGCGGTCGTCCTGCTGGTGCTCGCCCTGCCGGGCCGCCGCCGCAGGGTGGACGACGACATGCCGGACGCGGAGGGCGCGGCCGCCGCCACCGCCATCACCGCCGAGGACCTGGCGGGCGACGGCCGCCGGGCGCGGCGGCTGCGGGCCGCCGCGGAGGCGGCGCAGGCGCAGACCGGGGAGGCGCCGCCGGACGGCGGCACGGACGGCGGCATGGACATTGGTGCGGAAGCCGAGGTGCCCCCGCCGCCCGCACCGCCCGCCGAGCCGCCGGTGTTCATCCCGGAGCCGTACGTACCGCCGGAGCAGCCGCAGCCGCAGCAACAACAGCAGCAGCAGTACGGGCAGTGGGACGCGCAACAGCCGTACGCCGACGCCGGATACGGCCAGTACCCGGCCGACCAGTACCCGGGCGGCTATCCGTACCCGCAGCAGGGGCAGTACCAGGGCGCCCCGTACCAGGACGCCCCGTACCCGGCGGACCCGTACGCGGGCGGTCAGTACGCCGATCCGTACGCGGCCGACCCGTACGCGGCCGACCCGTACGCCGCCGGTCAGTACCCCGATCCGTACGGCTACGACCAGCAGCAGCCCTACCCCGACGGCACGTACCCCGCCCAGGGCGACACGACGTACGGCGGCGGCGCCCCCGAGGACCGCCGCGACGGGAGCGATCAGCAGCGATGAACCGCACCACCCTGTCCCTGATCGGCGCGGCCACGGCACTGGCCGCCGTCACCGGCGTGGCGTCCCTCACCGGCGGCTCGCCGGACGACGCGGGCACGGCGGCCAAGGCCGCCAACCGGCTGCCCGTCCAGCGCTCCACGCTGCTGTGTCCGTCGCCCAGCTCCTCCGACGTGAGCCGTACGACGTACACCGCGTACACCCCGAAGCGGACCGGCGGCGGCGCGGGCGGCGGGAGCGGCACGGCCGAACTGGTGCCCGCCGAAAGCGCCCCTGACTCGGTGTCGGAGGAAGACGGCGGCAAGAGCGGCACGGGCGGCAAGGGCAAGGACCAGCCCGTCCTGCCCCTCAAGCGCCCCGGTACGCCGGTCACCACCGACACCGACCGCTCGGGCGCCCCCGCGCTCATCGGCACCGCCGACGGCCCGCTCGCGCCCGGCTGGACGGTCCAGCAGACCACCGAGATCGACGCGGGCAGCGGGCGCGGCCTCATGGGCACCGCGTGCACCGCCCCGGACACCGACTTCTGGTTCCCCGGCGCGTCCACTAGCGAGGACCGGCAGGACTTCGTCCATCTGACCAACCCGGACGACCGGGCGGCCGAGGTGGACCTGACGATGTACGGCCCGAACGGCAAGCTCAAGCCCACGAGCGACGAGTCGATCACGGTCCCGGGCCGGTCCACCGTGCCGGTGCTGCTCTCCACCCTCACCGACCAGCGGGCCACCAATGTCTCCCTCCATGTGACGGCCCGCAGTGGACGGATCGGCGCCGCCGTGCAGGCAGCCGACGAGAAGCGCGGCGGCGACTGGATTCCGGCCTCCGCCGTGCCCGCCACGAGCGTCGCGATCCCCGGCATACCGGCCGACGCCACCTCGGCGCGCCTGGTGGTCTTCGCGCCCGGCGCGAACGACGCCGACCTCAAGGTGCGGCTCGCCGGACCCACCAGCTCGATCACCCCGGCCGGACATGAGTCCCTGCACGTCAAGAGCGGGATGAGCACGGTGATCGACCTCGGCGACGTCACCAAGGGCGAACCGGGCTCCCTGCTGCTCACCCCCGAGGGCGGGGAGGGCCCGGCCACCCCGGTGGTCGCCGGGCTTCAGGTCACCCGGGGCAAGGGAGGCGACCAGGAGACGGCGTTCATCCCCGCCACCGGCGCCATCGAGCGCTCCGCCACCGCCGCCGACAACCGCACCAAGGGCACCATCCTCTCCCTGGTCGCCCCGGGCTCCACCGCGAAGGTCCGCGTCACCGCCTCGGCGGGCACCGGCGGCGGCACGTCGGCCAGTGAGACCTACACGGTCAAGGGGGGTACGACGAAGGCCGTCGCCCCGCCGAGGCCGTCCGGCGCCAAGGGCCAGTACGCCGTGACGGTGGAACGCCTCTCGGGCGGCCCGGTGCACGCCTCGCGCATGCTGTCCGTCGCGCAGGGCGATGTCCCGGCCTTCACGATCCAGTCGCTCCCGGACGACCGGGGGACGGTGGAGGTCCCGCAGGCGACGCAGGATCTCTCGGTCCTGAACCGCTAGGGATTTCACCAGGGATCTTGGTGGGGCGGGGGCCCGGCCCCCGTCCTACATCCCGCCCTACTCCTGCCCGTACCGCGGATCGACCGACTCCGGTTCCAGCCCCAGCAGCTCCGCCACCTGCTCGACCACGACCTCGTGCACCAGCAGGGCGCGCTCGTCCCGGTTCTTCGTACGGATCTCCACCGGGCGCCGGTAGATCACGATCCGGTCGGGCGTATCGCCGCGTGCCGCGATGAAGCGCCCGAGCGGTACGGACTCGCCGTCCCATCCGTCGGTGAAGCCGGTGCCGGGTGCCGGATGTCCGTCGAGGCCATGCGCGGACGGCCCGTCGGACCCCCCGCCGACCCCGGTGACCGGCACCTCCAGCACCGTGAAGTCGACTCCCGACAGCTGGGGCCACCGTCTCTCCAGCCGCTCCGCCGAGTCCTGCACGAGGTCGACGAAGGACTCGGCGCGGCTGACCGACAGCGGAACCTGGGGCGGCGCGATCGGACCGCGCATACCCCGGCCGTGCCGGTCGCGCCGGCGGGGGCGCGGCTCGGGCTGGTCGGACGGTACGGGCCTGGTCATCACTCACGAGAGTAGCCGTCGCCCCGCCTCCGGCACGCGCTTACTGGACAGCCATGTCCAATGTCACGTAATGAACATTTCGGCCATGCTTGCGTCCATTAACAGGCTTCTCTTGGATCACTTCCGTATCTCAGGATGCCCTCTCCCGGTTCGACTGATGACCGGAATCGTCCTCGGCGGCTCTCGGCCGACCCGATGTCCGCGCTGGTCAGCCGGGAAGTGCACGTATCGGGTACACGGGGCGAACCGGGACGACACGGCGGAGTGAGCTGGTGGAGAGTCGTCGCGGCCCGCTCAAGAGTGCGGTACCGTCCAACGTCGTGAGCCCTGTACGTCGCTGTTCGCGCACCGCCTGCGGCCGCCCCGCCGTCGCGACGCTGACGTACGTCTACGCGGACTCGACCGCGGTTCTCGGACCGCTGGCCACCTACGCCGAGCCGCACTGCTACGACCTGTGTTCGGAGCACTCGGAGCGGCTGACCGCCCCGCGTGGCTGGGAGGTCGTCCGGCTGGCCATGGACACCGGTCCGGCCCGGCCGAGCAGCGACGATCTCGAAGCCCTGGCCAACGCGGTGCGCGAGGCGGCCCGCCCGCAGGAGCGCGCGGCCGGGGCAGCGGGCGGACCCGGATCATCCGGTTCCGCGGCCGGGGGCGGGCAGAGCGGCCGGGAGGTCGACCCCCGCGAGGTCGCCCGGCGCGGCCATCTGCGCGTCCTGCGCTCACCGGAGTCCTGACACTCCGACAGTCGCACCCCCGCAAGTCGCGCCCGCAAGCCGCGTCCCCCGACAGTCGAGTGCGGACAATTTCCGGCATCAGTCGATCACTTCCCTCCAGGGCATTGACGCGAACTCATCACGGACATGACCATTCCTGGACCCTGAGTCCTCCAATTCCGCATCACGGATGTGGACTTCCGGGAATTCGGTCCCGAATGCCGTCCCCCAACACCGGGAGGCCCGTGTGTTCGTGCAGCAGCTGGAGCCCGTCGCCGATTCGCTGTCCCTCTCCGCCCTCGTCGCCACCCTCCCCCTCCTGACCGTCCTCGCCCTGCTCGGCGGGGTGCGGATGCGCGCCCACTACGCGGGGCCCATCGGCCTCGCCGTCGCCGTCCTCGTCGCCTGGCTCCCGTACGGGATGCCCATCGGCCAGACCCTCTCCAGCGCCGCACAGGGCGCGCTCTTCGGCCTCTTCCCCATCCTGTGGATCGTCATCAACGCCCTGTGGGTGTACCGGATGACGGTCCGCACCGCCCATTTCGACGTCCTGCGGCGCTCGTTCGGGAGGCTCTCCGACGACCCCCGCATCCAGGCCCTCGTCATCGCGTTCTGCTTCGGCGCGCTGCTGGAGGCCCTCGCCGGATTCGGCGCCCCGGTGGCCATCTGCGCGGTCATGCTCGTGGCGCTCGGCTTCGACCCGGTGCGCGCCGCCGTCGTCGCGCTCGTCGCCAACACCGCGCCCGTCGCCTTCGGCGCCATGGCCACCCCGGTGGTGACGCTCGCTCAGGTCACCGGGCTGCCGCTGGACTCCGTCGCCTCCGTCGTCGGACGGCAGACCCCGCTGCTCGCCCTCGTCGTCCCCCTGCTGCTGGTCGTGCTGGTCGACGGGCGGCGCGGGCTGCGCGAGACCTGGGCCCCGGCGCTCTCCTGCGGAACCGCCTTCGCCGTCGCCCAGTTCACCGTCTCCAACTACCTCTCCGTCCAGCTCGCCGACATCGCCGCCGCGCTCATCGGCGCCGCCGCGCTCGTCGCCGTACCGGCCGCCCGGCGGCCCGCCGAGGAGCCCGTGCGCGCCGCCGTCCTCACCGGTGCGCGCAGCGACGACCTGGATCACGAGGACCCGCGCCCCGAGGTGCTGCGCGCCTACGCCCCGTACGCGCTCATCGTCGCGATCTTCTCCATCGCCCAGATCGGCCCGGTCAAGGACCTGTTGGCCAAGGCCACCCGCACCGTCGACTGGCCGTTCCTGGACGTCGCCGCCCCCGGCGGGAAGCCGGTCGGGGGCAACCTCTTCGCGCTGCCCCTGGTCGCCACCGGCGGCACCCTCGTCCTGCTCGCGGGCATCGCCACCGCCGCCGTCCTGCGGGTCGCCGCGCGCGACGCCCTGGGGGAGTGGGCGGCCACCGTACGGGAGTTGCGGCACGCGATCCTCACGGTCACCTCGGTGCTCGCCCTCGCGTACGTCATGAACCTCTCCGGACAGGCCGCCACCATCGGCCACTTCGTGGCCGCGGCCGGGGCCGGACTCGCCTTCCTCTCCCCGGTGCTCGGCTGGTTCGGCGTCGCGGTCTCCGGTTCGGACACCTCCGCCAACGCCCTCTTCGGCGCCCTCCAGGTCACCGCCGCCCGCGAATCCGGGCTCTCCCCGGACCTGCTCGCCGCGGCCAACAGCTCGGGCGGCGTCCTCGGCAAGATGATCTCCCCCCAGAACCTCACCATCGCGTGCGCCGCGGTGGGTCTGAAGGGGCGTGAGGGAGATCTGTTGCGCAAGGTGCTGCCGTGGAGCCTGGGGCTGCTGCTGGTGATGTGCCTGATCGTCGTCGCGCAGTCGTCGTTCCTGCTCGGCTGGATGCTGCCGTAAGCGGGTGCCGACCGCGCGCCGCGCGACGGGCCTCACAGTCGCCGCCCAGGTCCGAAGGGTAGGTTTTGTGATCCGTAGAGACCTCCAAGAATGACATCGAGAAGGGGTTGGCTGTGCCCGACTTGTCGCAGATCGTGAAGGCGTACGACGTTCGCGGTGTGGTCCCGGACCAGTGGGACGAACCGCTCGCCGAGCTGTTCGGTGCCGCCTTCGCCCGGGTGACCGACGCGGGCGCCATCGTCGTCGGCCATGACATGCGCCCCTCCTCGCCGGGCCTGTCGCGCGCCTTCGCCCGCGGGGCCGCCTCCCTCGGGGTGAACGTGACCGAGATCGGCCTCTGCTCGACCGACGAGCTCTACTTCGCCAGTGGCCGCCTCGACCTGCCCGGCGCGATGTTCACGGCCAGCCACAACCCCGCCCAGTACAACGGCATCAAGATGTGCCGGGCGGGGGCCGCGCCCGTCGGCCAGGACACCGGCCTGGCCGACATCCGCGCCCTGGTCGAGGGATGGGCGTCCACCGGCGCCCCCGAACCGGCCGCCGACCCCGGCACCATCACCCAGCAGGACGTCCTGGTGGACTACGCCGCCCACCTGCGCTCCCTCGTGGACCTCACCGCCATCCGGCCGCTGAAGGTCGTCGTGGACGCGGGCAACGGCATGGGCGGCCACACCGTCCCCACCGTCTTCGAGGGGCTCCCCCTGGAGCTGGACGCCCTCTACTTCGAGCTGGACGGCACCTTCCCGAACCACGAGGCCAACCCGCTCGACCCCAAGAACATCGTCGACCTCCAGGCCCGCGTCCGCGAGACCGGCGCCGACCTCGGCATCGCCTTCGACGGCGACGCCGACCGCTGCTTCGTCGTCGACGAACGCGGCGAACCGGTGGCCCCCTCCGCGATCACCGCCCTGGTCGCCGCCCGCGAACTGGCCAAGCACCCGGGCGGGACGATCATCCACAACTGCATCACCTCCTGGTCCGTCCCCGAGGTCGTCAAGGAGAACGGCGGCACCCCCGTCCGCACCCGCGTCGGCCACTCCTTCATCAAGGCCGAGATGGCCCGCACCGGCGCCATCTTCGGCGGCGAGCACTCCGCCCACTACTACTTCCGCGACTTCTGGAACGCGGACACCGGCATGCTCGCCGCCCTCCACGTCCTGGCCGCCCTGGGCGGCGGCCAGGAACCCCTCTCGCAGCTCGTGGAGCAGTACGACCGCTACGCCGCCTCCGGCGAGATCAACAGCACCGTCGCCGACCAGACGGGCCGCATGGAGGCCGTCAAGGCGGCGTACGAGGGCCGCAAGGACGAGGGCATCGACCTGGACGAGCTGGACGGCCTGACGGTCACCAGCACCGACTGGTGGTTCAACCTCCGCCCCTCCAACACCGAGCCCCTCCTCCGCCTGAACGTAGAAGCCCGCACCCCCGAGACAGCGGCCCGAATCCGAGAAGAGGTCCTCACCAAGGTCCGCGCCTAACCCCCTATGGGGAACTCCCCGGGCCGCCCGCACCTCCACACCAGGCCCGTAAGCATGAGGATCGGGCCCCGGGACGGAGACGCCCCGGGGCCCGATCCTTCTGGCGTGCGAGGAGCGAGGAGCGAGGAGCGGGGAGCCAGGGCGAGGCGCCCCACTCCAGCCACCGCCGTTTGAGACGCGGGCCCCGGGGCGAGGCGCCCCCCTGAGCCCCGTCTGTTCGAGGTGCGGAGCCCAGGGGCGGGAGGAACCTCCGGCGTTCGACGAGGGAGCCCTGGGTCGGAGCTGCCCGACCCTCAGCCCCGGGTCGGCACATCCCAGCCCCTCCCGCGTTCGACGAGCGGGGCCCTGGGACGGAGCCGCCCCACCCCCAGCCCCGGGTCGGTACTGAAGGTGACCCTGCACGACGGCACCCTGAGCGTCGCGTACGACGACCTCCTCTGGAAGGGCCTGCTCAAATGGCTCGACC